>DAOPXQ010000073.1:0-9386 GCA_035352395.1 Treponemataceae bacterium
CGCATACGGGGGCCTTCCGCCGCGAGATTGCCCGGCGCGAGCGCGACGGGCGCGATCCATGAAAGCGCCAAGGCCACCGCGACAGCGCGCGCGCGATCTATCGATCGTATATCAATCATGCCTTCCTCCTTTTTCCCTGAAAGCCGCTTCTTGCCATTGAGCCCCATCCCGTTTTTTTCCTTAGCACCCCCACGAAGCCCGTCAGTCGGAAAAACGAGATTATTTGCCTAATGCCAAGCGTCTCGATAACCGAGACGGCGGCGAGTCCTATTCTTCCGGCCGCCGTGAACGGCGGTTTGCCTCTTCCCGAGATGCAGAGCGAGAGGAGCGACAACGCGAACCCATAGAGGAAATTGCTCGCGAGTAAAAAGCCCAGGGTCGACGCGCTTTGCCAGCCGAATGCGAGAGACGCGACGAGCGCGAGCGTTCCCAGCAGCTCGAACCACGGACCGATCACTTCGAAGATCGCGTAGTACGGAAACCCGATTATCCCGTGCGCGCCGTACAGCGGATTTCCGATCATTCGCCGGTGAAACGAGAGGATGTCGATGAGTCCGCGCTGCCAACGGTCCCGCTGACGCTTGAGAATTTTCAATCTGGACGGAACCTCGGTCCAGCAATTCGCGAGCGAGTTGTAGAGCATCCGGTGGGGCACGCGCCTCTCGCGCAGATCCCGGGTAAGCAGGATCACGAGTTCCATGTCCTCGCCGACGGTGTCTTTCTCGAATTTCTCGCTGCCCGTCAGGTAGCCGTTGATCGCGAGAACCTCCTCTCGGCGGAAGATCCCGAAGGCTCCCGATATGATCATGAGCGAGCCGATGCGCGACCATCCGAGCCTTCCCGTCGCGAATGCCCGAAGGTATTCGACGGTCTGCGCGAGCGCGATCGGGTTTTTCGGAATCCTTTCGGCGACTATCGTACCGCCGTCAACCTCGCAACCGTTGACCGGCAGTATGTTCCCGCCGGAGGCGACCACCGGGATTTCGCTATCGAGAAAGGCCGAGACGAGCGTGAGAAGCGAATCCCGCTCGAGGAGACTGTCGGAGTCGATGCCGAGCACGTACTCGCCGGAGGCGAAGTTGATGCCCACGTTAAGCGAGTCGGCCTTGCCGCCGTTGATCTTGTCGATCACCTTGAGCGACGGTATCCGCGGATTGGCGTACACGCCGCGGATCGGCTGCGTCTGCAGTTTCCCCTCGCCGGTGATATCCGTCCGCTCAAGGTCAAAGCGCGCGATGAGCAGCGAGAGGGTGTCGTCCTTCGATCCGTCGTTTACGACGATCACCTCGAATTCCGGATAGTGCGAGGCGAGCAGCGATTCCACGCTCTGTACTATGCTGCTCGCCTCGTTGTACGCCGGCGCGAGTATCGAGATCGACGGAAGCATGTTCGGGCTGAACAGGAACGACTCGTCCTTGATCGAATGGAAGGCGTTTTGCCTGTCGGCCTCCGCCCATGCGTTGCAGGCGAGGAAGAGGTAAAAGGTGTTTAGCGCGAACGCGTACCAGGCGAACGCCGCGAGCGTCGCGTCGAGGCCTGAGCGAATAGCGCTTAATAAGCCCGCGCCGGGCGACGCGATCCACGCGACGGTGGCAAGCGCGGGAAACAATGCTCCGACGGCCGCGAGTATAGTAAAGAGCGGGCCCCGCCGTACGCTTTCGAGCGATTCCTTGAGCCGCTTTTGCGGCAACGGAAGCGGACTTAAGCCCACTTTCTGCAGTGTCGTCGGCTTGAGGTACATCCTGAGCGCGTCAAGGCTTTCCGCGCCGGCGGCCGCATGACGCAGGATAATCGCAACCAGGCGGTTCTCGATGTCGGCGTCGTGGTTGTCGTTGAGAAACGAGATGAGATCGCTTGCCTTTCCAGACTCGAGGGCTTTCGCGACGACCGACTCGCCGAGCGAGGCTTCGCCGTTTCCCGTCTTTAGGAGAAACCAGTCGAGCCTGCACGAGGCGGCTTGGCAAAGCGCGGACTCCGTTTCCGCGTCTGGGTCGGCGCGAAGGAGGCTGACTAGGTAGACGAATATCTCCGACGTCTGGCGGGCCATGCGCGTCAGCTCGGTAAGCGCGATCTCTCTGTCGCCGCTTTCCTTCGTCGGGACGGCGCCCGTCGCGCGATTAAGGAGGATATGCGCGCTTACCCTGTCGGTTTTCGAGCCAAGGGACGCATACGCGATTCGCCGCGTCTCGGCGTCGGGTGAGTCGAGATAGTCCGCCGGGTCGAGCGTCAGGGGATATGACTCCATCAGGCACGCGAACGCCCTTACGCGCGCGTCGCGCGGCGCGGATTCCGCAAGCGCGATCCCCCGGAGATAGCCCTCGAAAAGTTGATACGGCGCGATGCGCGCGAACTCAAGGATGAGCGTGACGATCTCCCGCTCGTGCCTTGTCTCCAGGTGGGGAAAGTACGCGATGAATGACGACTGAAAACCGATGAGAAGCCCCGTGATCCTGCGGATGAAGGCCTCGGAGCATCCTTTGAGCGAGTCGACGATATCCGGGAGCGCCGAGCCGTTTCCCAAACGCGCGAGAGCGCCGATCAGGTATAGTTTGACCACCTCGCTCGGTTCTTGCCGGAGCGCGAGGGCGAGCGCCTTC
Organism: Treponemataceae bacterium; assembly: GCA_035352395.1. Lineage (GTDB taxonomy): Bacteria > Spirochaetota > Spirochaetia > Treponematales > Treponemataceae > Teretinema. The sequence goes on from DAOPXQ010000073.1 coordinate 2,598, forward strand.
CCGGACCTTTCCGTGTCGAGAAATCCCAGGTAGTAGGCGGACCTGCATCGCTGAAAAGCCGAGCGGATTCGGAGTCGTCTGATGAACAAAAGGTCCGCGTTTCGTTCCGAGAAAAAAAGCCTCGCGCGGGCGATCTCGTCCTCGTCGGGAACGATCGACCCCGATAGCGCTATCCACGAGTCGAGGATTGGCTTCCATGACCGGTAGCCGCGCAAATGGCGCTTATTCTCGCGCAATGGGCGCCTGTCGCCCCACGTGCCGTCGAGAATCGCCGACAGGCATCGATTCGTCCGCGCCTTTTTCGCGCGCGCGCGGGCTCTCGAGATCTCCTGAAACGCGAACAGCGGAACCAGGCACGCCGCGAGCGCGACGATGAGCCATGTAAGCGCGTTTGTCAGGGCCATCACGTCGCCCCGATCAGGTTGTCTACCAGCCCGATAAGCTCGGTCTTGGAAAAGGGCTTTTTTAGGAAATAAACTATTCCGAGATCGCGCGCGCGCTTGATGAATTCCTCGTCCTTGCGCCTGGATATTAAAATGAAGGGAATCCTTTTTCCCCGGACGGAGTTCAGCATTTGTCGCCTGAGGTCGAAGCCTCCCATGCGCGGGGTCATCGCCTCGGCGATGACGATGTCCGGAATCTCCTCCGCGCGGTTCATGTCGACGCTCGCGCCGTCCGGAACCGTCACGAGAAAGTACCCTTTCGCCGCGAATAGTGGCTCGAGAAAGCGAACGTACGAATCGTCCGGCTCGACGAGAAGGATTCTTTTCTTCAGGTAGTAGTCGCTCGCGCCGTCGGTCAATACGTCGCAAATTCCCCCTGACGCGTTTCTTCTCGCGCTGAAAAGGCGCGCAAGGAGTAGCTTGTCCGCCGCGTTGGGAATCTCCTCGCGATTGTTCGCGCCGTTCGCCTCGGCCTGCGCGCGCAGGGCGTCCCCATAGAGTATCCCCGCCGATACGGTTAGTCGCTCAGTGGAGAACTTCGCCTCCGCCGCCTCGTACCTAATCCGCTCGACCGTGGACCTTGTCGCTTCCTTACCGAATCCGTCGGCGATGACGGCGACGTACGGGGCCGCGAGTTTATACGCGCTCCAACCGGGATCGGTCGACGCGTTCTGCGCGAGATACGCGAGACCCCTTATCGCGTCGTCTCCCGCATGCCTACCGTGCAGCTGATTGATCTCCTCGAGGTTGTCCACGGAGAAGTAGATCAGGGCGAACTCCTTGCCGTCCCGTTCCGCGAGAACGGACCCAAGACGCTTTCGGAACGCGCTTCCGTCCCAGAGTCCGGTATTTCTGTCGCGCGCGTATTGCCCCGGCGTGCCTGAATCCGATAGCGGTTCCGGTATGGGAATTTCGGCGGTTTGCCTGATGCAGTCCGGAAGGGCTACTCTGAATTCGTCGAGGAGGGAGTACAGGTAGGGTTCGATGACCGAGAACCATCGGGGGCCCTGGGTCGCGACCAGAGCCGCGAGAAAATCCGACAGCCCCATCGCCTTGCCGCCCTCGCCGGTTTCCTTGATTCTTTCGAGCGCGAGCCGCGTCCTTTCCCGGCCGAAAAGCAGGGCGAGCCGCGCGATCAGCCGTTCCACGATCAGGCTTTCGTCCTTTTCCGAATAGGGCGAGCGGCAAACGTTGACGGCCTCCGTGTTTCCCAGATACGAGCCGCACCGAAGCGAACGGAGCTCCATGGCGCAGCCACGAACGTCATCGCGGATTACCTTTCCGTGCTGCGGCGCGATTTGCTTGATGTCTAAACTCAGAATGGAATCCATCACGGGCGCGAGGATCTCCCGGGACGGCATGTAATGTTCATGAAACGCCTTCATAGGCTCGCGATAGCTCGCGTCGGCGAAAGTCTCTCCAACGTCGCTCAACGCGCCGAAAAGATCTCCCGAAAAGAGAATGCCCGTCTTTTCGTCCCAGGTCATGATCGACCCCGCGAAATGGCAATACGGCGCCGGGATGAATTTGAGCTTTCTCCCGCTCGCGAACGACCATTCCCATTTGTTTTCGTTGACGAGGTAAAAGGGACCGGAGATGCCGTAGTAGACGGCGAGGGTTGACGTTCTCCAATGAAGCGCTACCGGGGCCGAGACGCCGAGCCTTGATAGCTCCGGGATGGCGCCGCAAATGTCCGGGTCCTGGTGATGCGCGATCATGAGGCTTATTCTGTCCGGGGGGATGAGCTTGCCGATCGCGTCGAATATCTCGCTTGAGTGGATCGACGCGCCGGGATCGATTAAGGCCGCCTCATTCCCGTCGATGAGCAGGTAGGGCGAGTACCCCATCATTCCGCGGGGCGATGAATGCCTCAGACGGAAAACGCCTTCGTCTATTTTTACCCATGCCTCGATTTCGGCTTCGGCGAAGTTTTTTTCCATAATATAACCGTAACGTATGGCGTCGCCGAAAGCAAAAAGAGCGCTGGAGTCCCTTACTTAAACACCCTCTCCCGCGGTTCGTCGCCGACGTAGACGCGCGGAACGCGCTTGTTGACGGCGCAGGTTACCTCGTAGGAGATCGTGCCGAGCCGGTCCGCGAGGGTCGCGGCCGAGGGTCCTTCCGGATTGGGCCCGAAGATCGTCACCTTGTCCCATTTTCGGGCAGTCGGCTCCGGTCCGATGTCGATCATGCACTGATCCATGCAGATCCTTCCGACGACCGGGTATTCCTTTCCTTCCGAGCGAACGGTAAGCCCCGGGGAGAGCTTCCGCGAAAGCCCGTCGGCGTAACCGATCGGGAGCGTGGCGATGTAGGTGTCGCGGTCGGAGACCCAGGTTCTTCCGTAGGAGACCGAAGTCCCTTTTTCGACTTTTTTAATATAGACGATTTGCGTTTCGAGCTCCATTAGGGGCTTGAGCGGGATGATGCCCGCGTAGTCCGCCGAGGGCGGATAGCCGTATACGATGATCCCCGGCCTAACCATGTCGAAATGCGCCTCGGGGTAGCGGAGTATCGCGCCGGAGCTCGCCGCGTGCAATATCCCGGGATCGATCCCTTCCGCGCGCATCGCCGCGACCGCGCGCTTAAACTCCGCGATCTGTCTTTTCGTGTACTCGACGTCGTCGGGATCGTTGGAATCGGAAACGGCGAGATGGGTCGCGGTTCCCTCGATGACGAGGCCCTTTTCGTGGACAACCCGGCGGGCTATGCTTGGCGCCTCGTCCGGCGCGCAGCCGATTCGCCCCATGCCCGTGTCAACTTTCAGGTGAACGGGGACGATTTTTCCCGCCGCCCTTGCGGCCGCGCCCAATTCGGCGATGAAATCCGGGTCCGCGACGAGCGGGGTTAGCTCGTACTGGACGATCTGGTCGATCTCCTCCGGTATGGGGAGGCTCAGCGAAAGGATGGGCGTTATAATGCCCGCTTCGCGTAGGTCAATCCCTTCCTGCACCGAGGCGACCGCGAGGTAGGATGCGCCGGCCTGAATCGCCCCGACCGCGATCTTTAATGCCCCGTGGCCGTATCCATCCGCTTTTACCGGCACGCAGATTTTGGTGGTCGGACCGATTAGTTTCCTGATTTCCCTGATATTGGATTGCAAATTCTCCAAATGGATTATTGCTCTTGTTGCTCGCATAGGGTATTTTACTCCTTTGAAAACTTCTGTTCAAGAATGAATCGCGTTTTATGGATTTATTGGAGATTTCGTGGTATTATGAGTAACACAAAAAGTAAAGTATCGAGGTGATTGTATGAACCGAATCGCAGTATCCGTTTTAATGGGGTTAACCCTATCCTTTTCGTTTATGTCATGCGCGACCGCACCCTCGTCGAACGCTGAGGTTGGTCTTGTGCGCTTTGGGGCGGGAAGCGTCGACGACGATCCTTCCTCTGCCAATAAAGCGGCGGCCCCGGGTATGATGCAGAAGGTAAAGATCGAGGAACTGCTCGCGCAGGCCCGCATCCATGAGCAGAATCTGGACGACAAACTCACGGCTTGGGATATTCCCGGCGCGCTCGGCGAACTCGACGCGATCGTTGACCTTGTCGGCAGGGTAAAGGCCGCGGCGCCCCGCATTCAGGAGAACCGCGACAAGATTCTCGCGGCGCTCGATTCCCTCGTCATCGAGGCCGTCGGCGCGCCCGTGGATACCATCGCGGGAACCGCGTTCAAGAAGGACTTCTCCGTCCGCGTTTCCGCGCAAACCGCCGATTCGAAAAAACCGATTTCTTCCTATGAATTTAACGTAATATACCCGGGTTCCACCGCCGCGAACCCGACGGCCGCCTCGACCGCATCCGCCGGCGCCTCGGCAAAGTCGGGGCCGGACGGCGTCGCCGCGTTTACCGCTCCCGCTCCCGCCAAGGCCGGGAAGGGCCATCTCGTTTTCGCGTCCGCGCTTTCCACGCGCGATCCCGATCTCGCCTCCGCGATCGCGAAGCGAAACGAAACCGGCAAGCTTTCGCTTTCTTTCCCGCACATCGCGGTAACCGGCGCGCGCAAGATGCCGACGACCATCGCGATCCTTGACTACAACAAGGATGGGAAACCGATCGGCTCCAGCAGCACGACCGCTACGTCCCTCCTGATGCCGCTCGTTAAGCGCGGGTTCAACCGCATCGGCATGGCCGATTTCCCGTCTCAGCTCGCCGCGGGCGACGAGGCCGCGCTGATCAAGGCGGCGAAGGCGCAGTTCGGCTCGGGCGTGCAGAGATTCATCTTCGGCACGACGCGCGTGATCGCCTCCTCCCAAGGAGCGGACGGGCTGTGGACCGCGACGCTCGAGGCCAAGGTTTCCGTGTGGGACTTTACCGAGGACCGCGCGGTATATACGACGACCCTGACCCAGACCGAATCGGCAAAGACCGAGGCCGCGGCGATCGATTCGGCGCGCAAAAAACTCGCCTCCGAAACCCTCTTTGAGGATCTTTACTACAATATGTAAGCGAAAATGCGGCCTTAGGGCCGCGTTTTTCTGTTTCGCAATCCGCTATGTCGGGGTATACTGAACTTCACTCATAAAAAACGGAGTATAGCGATGTATTATAGTCTCATTCTATTGCTCGCCTTTCTCGTGGTGATGATCGCCGTCGGCGTATGGGGGATGAAAAAGACCTCGACCCTCGGGGATTTCTTCCTCGGCGGGCGAACCCTCGGGCCGTGGATGTCCTCCTTCGCGTACGGCACGACCTATTTCTCCGCTGTCATATTCATCGGGTTCGCGGGCAAGCAGGGTTGGGGCTTCGGCTTTAACGCGCTGTGGATCGGCGTGGAAAACGCCATCTTCGGCGCCTTCCTCGCATGGTTCGTCCTCGGAAAGAGGACCCGCCGCATGACCCAGCGCCTGAACGTCATGACGATGCCCGAGTACCTCGAGGCCCGCTATGGCTCCGAGCACCTCAAGATGGTTGCTGCCGTTCTGATCTTCATCTTTATGCTCCCTTATTCTGCGTCGGTTTTTAAGGGACTCGGGCATCTGTTCGAGTCGACCTTCCATATTTCCTACGACTTCGCGCTCATCGTGCTCGTCGGGATCACGGGCGTATACCTGATCCTCGGCGGTTATTTCGCGGTAACGCTCACCGACTTTATCCAGGGCTTCATCATGCTCGCGGGTGCGATCCTCATGCTCGTAGTTCTCGTCGCGAAGGCCGGCGGACCCGCGGACGCGATCGCTACTGTCGCGCAGAATTATCCGCAGCATGTCCCATTGGATAAACAACCAAACTGGCTCACCATAGGCTCGCTCATATTCATGACGAGCTTCGGTACCTGGGGCCTCCCGCAGATGGTGCAGAAGTTCTACGCGATCAAGGACGAGAAGATCGTGCCTCGCGCCGCGATAATCACCGGCGTTTTCGCGCTCGTCATCGGCGTGTGCGCGTACTCGACGGGCATTCTCAGCCACGCGTTCTTCAATAACGACACGGTTCCCCGTCTCGCGTCCGGCGGCGTCAATTTCGACCTCATTATCCCGACGCTCCTGACCGCCCACCTCCCGGAGATGCTGCTCGCGCTCATTATGCTGCTCGTCCTTTCGGCTTCGATGTCCACGCTGTCCTCTCTGATCCTGGTGTCGTCCTCCGCGATCACGATCGACCTTTATAAAGGATACCTTCATCCCGAGGTCGACGAGAAGAAATCCCTGTTGATGATCCGTGCGCTTTCCGGCGTGTTCATCGTCTGCTCCTTCGCCATCTCCAAGATGCAGATCGGCTTCATCGTCACGCTGATGTCCCTTTCCTGGGGCGTCCTCTCGGGCGCGTTCATGGCGCCGTACATACTCGGGCTTTTCTGGAAGGGAGTGACGAAGGCCGGCGCTTACGCGGGCTTCGTCGGCGGCGCGGGAACGGCGATCGCGCTGTTCTTCGTCCTTGGCCCCTCGCAGTCGCCTTTGGCGTCGAGCGTCGCTATGGTCGTCCCGTTCGCGATCGTCCCGCTCGTCAGCCTCGTGACCCCCAAGGTCGACAAAAAAACGATTGACTCCGCGTTCGGGTCGTAATCCCGTTTCGCTTGACACAGCACTATACACACGGCTTTAGTCCCTGGCGCCGGAACGGTACTGGGGACAAGCCATTTTCAAGAGGTAAGGAATGAAAGACATGGTACTACTTGGAGACGAGGCCCTCGCCCTCGGCGCGCTTCACTCTGGCGTCTCCGGCTGTTTCGGCTATCCTGGAACCCCTTCCACGGAAATACTCGAATATCTCGTCGACAACCACGAGCGGCGCGGCGGACCGGTCGCGCAGTGGTGCGCGAACGAAAAGACCGCGTACGAGACCGCGCTCGGCGTCTCGTTCGCCGGCAAGCGCGCCATCGTCACGATGAAGCACGTCGGGCTTA
>DAOPXQ010000074.1:0-9350 GCA_035352395.1 Treponemataceae bacterium
GGTTGGCGATCTCTTTCGGGGTATACCGATTGAGAACCTTCATTTCCTCGCGATCCACGAATCCGCGGACCTTTTTGACCATTTCGTCTTCAGCCGTTACCATGTAGCGGTTGAACATATTCTGATAGTTCTGGTTAAAGTAGTTGTACAGCTTTTCTTTAACGCCGCCCATGACCTCAAGGCGCTCAAGGACTTCCTTGGGAAGTCTGGCGTTCAGGTGATGAAGAACCTTATTGGTTTCTTCTTCAAGAAGCTGGTTAACTTCCTTCTGCTGATCGCGGTAATCTTGCGCAAGAGAGTTCCTCGAACCGACGGCACTAGGCTTTTCGGGATGGAATACGTTGGGGCTGCGGGGCAGATCTATGCTTCCCATGGTAAAATCTCCTTATATCTATAGTCTTATGATACGTTACGACTTGATATTCTCATTATAATCATACAAAGAATTATGTAAAGCATTTTTTTTTTTTTGTAAGGTGCAAAATCGCATATAATGGTATAAAATAATGTTCGGAGAAGCACTGATGAAAAAAAACTTATTGCCCTGTATAGCGTTTTTTAGCCTTTTCCTCAGCCTTTCGTCGTTTGCGGGGGAGCGAACGGTCCCCGTCGACATGATTATCATGATCGACAAGTCCCTTTCCATGGAAGAGGCGGGAAAATACGAAAGCCTTCACTCCTGGGTTCGCGATCAGCTTGTCTCCCAGATGGTAATCGACGGCGACTGGGTAAGCCTGTATCAGTTTTATGGCCGCGCGGACAACGTATTGACCATGGACGTTCAGGACGACGCCGACCGACAGAAAATCATCAGTACCATCGACGGTATCAAGCCCGACGGGCAATATACGGATATCGGGCTCGCGCTCGACACTATTCGCGGCGCGATGACCAAGCGGGGCGATAATGGACGGCATAAGGTTTTGCTCCTCCTAACGGACCTTAAGCAGGAAGCCCCCTGGACTTCGCGGTACGCCGGGGTTTCCGACACCTACGACAGTCCCTACCTAGCCGAGGCACGAATCATCCAGCATGACAACTGGTACGAGATCACCCTCGATATGGACATTCAGAATAAGGTCGTTCAGACGACTAAGGAACTATATTCTTCTATTAATAGCGGCGAGAGCGGTAAGGATCGGGATCGAATTATCAGCGAGATCGAGGATTCCGGGCTCGCGATAGACGCGGGGAATGCGGAAACGGCCGGGGCACAAGAGAACGGCGCGAATACCGTGAGTGACGCGAACGGCGTAAACGCCAATAAGGGCGCAGGGAAAGGCGGGCTACCCCTACCCGCGATTATTGTGATATCATGCGTACTCGTCGGCGCTGGCATAGCGACGGCGGCGGTTGCGGTTTCAAACCGCAGAAAGAAAGAAGAGCAGGAAAAAACCGCCTGACGGGGAAATCATGAAACGGGCAATTATCATCATATTCGCTGCGGGACTGGTCGGTCTTTTCGTATGGCTTTTGGTAAACGGTTCCGAACTGTCGCTTGTGCATTCCGCCCGGCAAACGGCGCGAACCATAGTTCCGTCCCAGGAACCCGGCGCGCTGGGCGAAGAGATGGGACAGGAAGAAGCGGCATCCTACGACGAGTCGAAGACGCAACCCCTTATCGTCATGAACGACGATGAAAGCTTTTTACAGGCCATCAACGTCGACGTCAATAAAGACGGGATTTCCGACCAGATTTGCGCCATCAAGAAGATATCGGAGCAAACCATCTGCCTCGTGCCCGGAATCCAGAATCCGTCAACGGGGGAATACACCCGATTGCCCGAGATCCGCACGGGAATAACCCAGGCAAGAACCCTCCTTTTTTACACGATCGACATCATCGGCGACCATACGGAAGCCTTGGTCTATTCCGGGATGACCGCGGACAATATGCAATCCCTGGCGGTCTATCTCCCGTCGACCGATAAAGACGGAAAAACGATCTTCACCGCGGCGTGCGACCTCCGCGCGGATGGCCCGATCGCCATTCAGGAGATTCAAAGATCCGACGCATACAACCTGGGCCTGACCAGCGGGGACAGCTATCCCATCATCAGCTATAACTCCGATCCGGACGCGCCTCAGACGCTTAATCAGATCGAGCGGGTATTTCACTGGGACAGGAACCTAAAGCGATACGAACAGGTTTCCGAGTCGCGCATCGAGGGAAAGAAAATCGAGTCCCGGCTGGTACGCCAGCTTCAGGGGGGAAACGTCGACTCATTCGAGGATTTTCTTTCCGGGCTGTGGTATATGACCGGAAGCTCCGGAAAAGACGACACGAAGTTCCTGTTTTTTAACCCCGCGGAAAAGGAAATCGTTTTCCATAGCGGCGCGACCGAGGAAGCCTTTATTCGCGAATCAGGCTCGCCCCGAAGATACGGCGCGTACCTAGCGACGAGAAACCGATCGATTCCGAGCATCAGGCGATTCATCGATATCGAGCTGACGGGGATAGACGAGATCAAGATCAAGATTCAGGAAGACGTCAAACTGAAGATCGGAGTCGCGTCCAACTGGGACGGGTCATACCGAAAGATGGGCGTCAATACGGCGATGTCGCGCTCGGAAGCGGAAAACGCGCTCGACGCGATGAAGAAACACCTCGTTTCCGGCTCGGGGCTTTGGACATCGACGGATGGCTCTAGCTTTTCGATATCGGCTGACCATTATCGGTTTAGCCTCGCCTCCGGGGATGAGGAAGGTCAATTCGCGCTGCTTTCGGTTAAGGGCCAAACGGTCATCCAAACAAAGCCGAACGGCGGGAAGAAAACAAGGTTCTTCGTCGCGAGCTCAAGCGCCCCGGACAACCTGACGCTGACCGAGGTCACCGTCACGATCGACAGTACGAACCTGGCGGGTCCTCCCCCGGTTCTTTTTACCAGAAAATAAGAAGCTTAGTCAAAAACCAGGCAGCTCTCGAAACCGGCGTCCTTCAAACGGGCGCCGGAGGTTCGGTCCGCGTCTTCCGAAACTACGACGGAGTAATATACGGTTCCGCTTGCCCTGCGTTCAGTTCGGAGGACAGGGGAAAAACCGGCTTTTTTCAACTTTCCGACCAGTTCGTCAGCATATTCGCGATTCTTAAAAAAACCGACCTGCTGCCATACTTGCCCAGCCGTGACGGACGAGCTCGCGGCAGATTCTTCCGACGGTGATTTGCTCGCGGGAGTTTTGCTCGCAGTGGGAGTCTTGTTCGCGGCAGGGGCTTTGTTCGCGGCGGGGGCTTTGTTCGCAGCGTGTGACGTTACAGCTTCTGGAGCTCGTGCGGTCAGGCCAGCCGAGCCTGATTTGGCGAAGGCCGCGACGGAGGATTCCTTTCTCGGCATGAAAAACCAGAAGGGCTCCGGGGAAAGACCGCTTTCGCCTCGCGCAACGGCGGCCTCGGGACTTGCGGGGTAACATTCAAGCAGGTTCTTTTTTGCGGAATCGTCCGAGTCGGACCACCAGAGGGTGAATAGTAAAGCCGGGATATACGCCCCAAAGGCGGGGTTTGCCGCATATTCGCGTATCTGCGCGATCGAGGCCGCCGTATCCCCCGAGGCAAGCTGAATCCAGGCATAATACACCCTGGCGCGAAGCAACACGGCATCGTCAAAGGACGACACGAGAACCGCGCGAACCAAGCCGTTTGCCTCGTCGGTTTCGTTGGCGGCAAGGGCGGCACGGGCCGCGTCGAGCACCAGACCATAATCGCGGGCCGCGGGATCGGCAAACGACGCGTCTCCGTAATGGGCGGACGCTTGCCGAAGCATCCCGTTTCGTTCCTCGAAACCCGCGAGCGCGGCATACAGGGCTTTGCGGTCAGCGGGGTTTTTTTGCCGCGAGGCCGCGAGCGAGAGGGTTGAAATGATCTCGTCGGGCTCGCTTAAGGAGAAGGCGGAGGATATCGCGGTACGGACGGACTGGCTTACCAAGGGAGCATCGACGGGGGCCGCGATGAGCGACCCGGAAAAAAACGCGGAAAGCGCGAGCATGGCAAGCTGGCGACGAAGGTCGCGAAGATCCGGTCCTTTCCGCATGGTAACCTCAGTCAATATCGTAGTCAGGGTTTTCGTCGGGGGAAGGGATCGACGTACGACCCTTTTTAGCGGCGGGTTTCTTTGAATTGCGCCGTTTAGTGCCCGAGGCGAGGAAAAAGGGAATCGTCGTCAAAGCGCCGACGACGTACGCAAAGAGTAAACTGACGAATATCGGGACGTTCTTGTACGTATATACGATAAGCGAAACATCGCAGCGATTCTCGAGATTAAACCCAATGAACAGCGTGATTACGACGAGTACCGAAAGGAACGAAACCAATTTCCAGGGCATATAGCCTCCAATATGAAGATCGGCAGATAACGGCCGAAGGTTCAGTCGATGGGCGCGTCGGCGACGATTCGCGCGCGGAAGGTGCGGCCGCGCAAGCCAGTCAGCGTAGCCTGCACGAAATGGCCAATCATGCCTTTATCGAGTCCCTTGGCGAAAACGACCATCTCGCCCAGCGCGGTATGGCCGAAAAGCTCATCCGGATCGTTACGCGACGTGGACTCGACGAGGACCGGCACCGTCTGCCCGACCCGTTCCCGCATGAGCTCCGCGCTGACCGCGTGCTGGAGCTTTATGACGCGGCCTAGACGTTCCTTCTTTATCGCGTCCGGCACCCTATTCGGCAGGTCATACGCCTTCGTCCCCTCCCTGGGGTTATAGTGATACATAAAGGCGACCTCGTAGCGAACGGCCTTGATGAGGCTTAACACCTCATCGAGGTCCTCCTCAGTCTCGCCGGGAAAGCCGACCAGTATATCGGTGGACAGGGTTACCCCGGGAATCCCGGCGCGGACGCGATCGACGAGCGCGAGGTAAGACTCGCGAGTGTACTTGCGGTTCATCGCGGAAAGGATGGCGTTCGAGCCATGCTGCACGGGAAGGTGCAGGAACCGGCAAAAGACTCGTTCGCGCGCGATCACCTCGATCAAACGGTCGGAAAGATCCTTGGGGTGACTGGACATAAAGCGAATCCACCGGACGCGGTTCTTCACCTCGACGCGGCGGGCTATGGCCTCCAGCAAGGACGGAAAATCGACGACGGCACCGGTTGCGGGATCGGTCCAGCGGTAGGAATTGACGTTCTGCCCCAAAAGGGTCACCTCTCGAACGCCCTTATCCGCTAGGGTATCGAACTCGGCTAGGATCTCGGGCATTGGGCGCGAGGTTTCGCGTCCGCGAACGTATGGGACGATGCAGTAGGTACAGAAATTATCGCAGCCGTTCATGATCGGGACGAATGACTGAAAGGCTCCCTTTTCGTACGACGACGGCGAGAAATAGTAACCGGAATTAACCGGCGTCTCGACATCGCGGCGCCAGGAAGCGCCGGACTCGACGGCGGCAAAGATATTCGCGAAGGAATCGCGCTCGAACATTCCGACGGCATAGTCGAGATTCTTGTATTTCTTGTAGAGCTGCGCCTTGAGGCGCTCGGCCATGCAGCCCATCACCATGATCGTCATCGGGCGCTTTCGCTTCCACGAGCAGAAAAGGCTGAGGCGGCTCATCGCGCGGGTCTCGGCGGTGATACGCACCGAACAGGTATTGAGGATCAGAAGCTCGGCCGACTCGGGCTCGGCGGCGGCAACCCAACCGCGAGACAACAGAAGCTGCTCGACGGAAGCGGATTCCGCCTGGTTCATCTGGCAGCCGAAGGTTTCGATAAAGTAGGTCAATTTCATTCTCCGGAAACGGCTTAAGCCCCGCTCGAACGCGAGCCGCGCGACATCGCGCCGGGCGACATCGCGCCGGATTCCGCGTAGGCGAAGGCGCTGTGGTTATGAATACTCTCGAAGTTCTCCGCCTCGACGGAATACCAGGGGAACTCCCCGAGTCGAGGAATGGCGAGAATGACGTCGCGAACGAGGTCCTCGACGAATTTTGGGTTGTCGTAGGAGACCTCGGTGACGTACTTCTCGTCCTCGCGCTTGAGGAGCGAATAAACGGAGCTCGAGGCGCAGCCCTCGATGAGGGTAACGAGGTCCTCGATCCAGAAGAAAGGACCAAGCTCGAGCTTTACCCGAACCATACCGCGTTGATTATGCGCGCCATACTTGCTGATCGCCTTTGAGCAGGGGCACACCGTCTGAACGGGCACCTCCACCGAGACAAAAAACGACCGTCCCGCGACGTTCGTTACCGAGGCACCGTCTCCCGACACGGAACCCTCGAAGGAACACTCGTAGCTCATCATCGAGGCTTGCCCGGAAACGGGCGCTTTCTTCTCCATGAAAAAGGTGAAGCTCATCTCCCCGTAGGCCCGGGCCGCATCGAGGGAGACGCGGATTTCGTCGAGCATGGAGAGAAAATGAGGCATGGAGAGCCGCTCGCGATGCTGATGGAACACCTCGATAAAGCGGCTCATGTGAGTGCCCTTGAAATGCTTGGGCAGGTTCACGTACAGGTTTACGGTCGCGTTGCTATACTGGATTTTATGGTCGCGGTCCAGAAGGTGGATGGGGTACTTCAGTCCCTTGATGCCGACCTTCTGCAGCGGGACTTCGCGATTATCCCGCTCGTTTTGGATGTCTATCAATTTGCTATGCCCGACGCTCGGTCCGAGAGGCGGCCAGAAGGGTGTTTTCCATCAGCATGGCGATCGTCATCGGGCCAACGCCGCGCGGCACGGGCGTGATGAACGAGGCGACCTCGCAGGCGGGGACGAAATCCACGTCGCCGACGAGCCGGAAGCCTTTTTTGGCCGAACTATCCTCGACGCGATTCACGCCGACGTCGATGACGGCGGCGCCGGGCTTTATCATGTCGGCGGTGATCACTCGGGGCTTGCCGACCGCCGCGATCAGTATGTCCGCCTGGCGGGTATACGACGGCAGGTCTTTCGTCCCCGTATGGCAAACGGTGACGGTCGCGTTGCAATCCTTGCGCGCGAGCAGGATCGACAGGGGCTTTCCGACGATATTCGAGCGGCCGACGACGACCGCGTGGGCGCCTTTCGTCTGGATGCCGGCCTCGCGCAGGAGCACGAGCACCCCATGCGGCGTGCAGGGAAGGAAGCACGGTCGGTCGATCACCATGTTGCCGACGTTTACCGGATGGAATCCGTCGACGTCCTTGGCGGGATCGATCGCCATGATCACGCGTGCTTCGTCGATATGCTTGGGAAGCGGGAGTTGAACGAGAATGCCGTGAACGGTCGGGTCCGCGTTAAGCCCGGCGATGACGGTAAGAAGGTCGGATTCCGTCGTCGAGGCGGGAAGCCTGATGCTTCGGTCGTCCATGCCGACCTCGGCGAGGGCTTTTTCCTTGCCGGTGACGTAGGAAACGGAAGCGGGATCCTCGCCGACTAAAACCACCGCGAGGCAGGGCTTGATTCCGCGGCTCTTTAAGCCCGCGACCGACTCGGCGACCCGCGCGCGAACCGAGGCCGCGACGGCGAATCCGTCAATGACAACTGCGCTCATGTGTATCTCCCGATTGATTGTTGTGCCCGCGTCCGTAACTAGCGAACGGCGTTCTTTGTTGTACCATGTACGGCCTTTGATAGACAATAGCAAAGGGAATGAGGTATAGTGTGACAATGAAACGTTCGATCATCTTTATTTGCATGGCGCTCATCTGTGTTTCGGCGTCATTCGCACAGCCAAAAACGGGAAAGGGGTCAAAGCCCCACGTCGCGACCAAGGAATACGAGGCCATCCGCAAGGGAGACCAGTTTATAAACATCATGGGAGGGCCGCTCTTCCCCATGTTTACGATGACCCCGAACGGGCTTAACACCGACACGAGAATGAATATCGGGGGGACCCTGAACATCGGCTATTCGACGTTCCTGACGAAAGAATTCGCGCTTGGCGGAATGGTCAATTTCTCGTTCAACTCGACCACAGGACAAAATATCTTCTTCTTCCTTCCCGTGTATCTCCAAGCCACGTACGAATTCTCGATCAGCCGCATTCACATTCCCGTCTCGCTTTGCGCGGGCGGGGCTTTCCAAACCTACAATTCGTTCAATTACTTCAGTCCCGCCGTCAAGCCGGAGATCGGGGTGTTCTATCAGTATAATTCCGATTGGTCGTTCGGCATCGATGCCGGATGGACCCTGCTCCCGCAGTGGTACGCCGACGAATCGAAGAATCGCGTCGGTAATTTCCTCAGCCTCACGGCCGGATTCCGCTACCATTTCTGATCGATCAACCAAGGAGCGATACCATGCGCATTTCGAGAATAAACGGACGTAAAAACAACAGATACATATTTACCCTCATCGCCGCGCTCTCGACTTCCGTCGCGGCGCTTGCGCTGTTCGGGGGATGCTCGGTAACGCCGATATTCGCGACGATAGAGACCGAGATTCCCCTCGCGACACCGACGGTGCTGGGCAAGATTTCCGAGCTCTTTTGGGCGAACCCTTCCGCGTCGGCGCGCGAGCTTTACCTTACCAACGGAAAGCTGAAACGCAAGACGGCAACGTCCAACTCCTGGGCCGACGTTCCCCTTCCCGCCTCGACCACCGCGCTTCGAGTCACGAGCATCGCGACCGATACCTTGGACGGAAACGGATCGCTATACGCGCTTTTCGTCAACGAATCCGATTGGACTGTCTTTAACTCGATCCAGAGATTCGACGGGTCCGCATGGACGCCCGTAACGGGCATTCCCGAAGGCACCTCGATTGGTAAGATCGGCAGCGGGAACGGACGCATCTACGCGTTCGTGAAAACAGGATCGTCGGGATCGAAACTTATTTACAGCGTAAGTACCGTTACAGGTACGGTTTATGACGCGGCGTCGCTCGCGACGCTACAACCGTCGGGCAACGTCGATCTGCCCGCCTCCTCCGGTGATTACGTCGTTTCGAGCGATACCGTCTTTCACTGGGACGGCTCGGGACTTACAACCCTTACCGGCACGGGGAATACCGGGACCTACATATCGGTCACTACCGACGTCTCGGGGAACCCCTACGTGCTTTCTACCAGTGGGGTCTACGTTTCCAATGACGCCGGAACGACTTGGACGTCCCATGGATACAGCGTTTCGTCACCGGTGCAGAGCATATCCGTACTGGATCAGACCTCCGCGACCGCGACGGATTTTATCCTCGTTTCCGGGCTAACGGGTTATTGCGAGATAACGGGAACCGTGGGCGGTACCTGGGCGGCTTCGTCTCAAGTGCCCGGCATTTCCGCGACCTCGTCCATATCGACGAGCGCGAACGCCCAATACACCTCTTCCCTCGCGCTTTACTGCGTAGACAGGATATTCGGCGTCACGAACCACACGCCCTCCGGCGATACGTACGTCATCTATGCCTCCGTTCGCAACGATACCTTCGACGGGCTTTGGGGATATTA
>DAOPXQ010000075.1:0-9337 GCA_035352395.1 Treponemataceae bacterium
GGTCGGCGTTGATCTCCGGGATCATCATCGGGACGTTCTCGGTCCAGCGATGCGCGGAGGCGTTGGAGACGACGGGGATGCCGAGGCCCGCGTAGGCGTTCTCGAGCGCCTTGATCTCGTCCTTGCTGTCGAGCTCGAGGGCGCTGAACACGAAGCGGCACTTGCCCTTCGCCTTCTCGGGGAAATTGGCGTCCTCGACGACGAGGTTCGCGACCGCGTCCGGGACGTTAGCCCCGAGGAGCCACTTGTTCTCGACGCACTCATGGTACTTCTTGCCGGCCGAGCGGGGGCTCGCCGCGACGTAGGTTACCTCGAACCAGGGATGGTTCTCCAAAAGGTGGATATAATTCTGTCCGACGGCGCCGGTGGCGCCGAGTATTCCGACGGGTATCTTGTTAGACATGTAAAATTCTCCTACAAAAAAATCTGGCGGCTCAGCAGAACGCGCCGGTATCCGGGTCGACGGAACGAAGTATCCCGGCAGTCTCGAAGGCGGCGCGCAGCTTGGGCTCGTTTTCCTTTGACAGCGAAACGAGCGGCAGGCGAAGGGCTCCCGACGGAAGTCCCTTCATCAACATCGCGGCCTTGATCGGGATCGGGTTCGACTCGAGGTTGGACGCGCGGAAAGCGGGCAATAGCCGGTAATGGAGCTTCTGCGCGCGGGCGAAATCCCCGGCGAGGGCGGCCATCGTCAGCTCGGTCATTTCCTTGGGCGCGACGTTCGAGAGGACGGAGATTACCCCGTCGCCGCCGATCGCCGCGAGAGGGAGGGTCAGCGCGTCGTCGCCCGATAGCACGATAAAATCGGGCTTCTTGGCGCGAACGGTCGCGATCACGTCCATCATCTGGCTCATGTCCCCGGACGCTTCCTTCACGCCAACGACGTTCGGGAGCTCGGCGATCCGCGCGAGAAGCGCCGTCGATATATTCTTGCCTGTCCTGCCGCCGTGGTTGTACACGATGATAGGGAGGCCGACCTTGTCGCATTCGGCGAAATGGCGATAGAGGCCCTCGTCCGAAGGGCGGCTGTAATAGGGAGTCACGACCAGGGCATAGTCGGCTCCCTTCTGTTTGGCGCGTTTGACGTATTTGACCGCATCGCGGGTGCAGTTGCTCCCCGCCCCAAGAATGACGGGAACCTTTCCCTTCACCTCGGCCATTACGATGTCGATCAACTTGTCTTCTTCGGCCTCGTCAAGGGTCGGAGTCTCTCCGGTAGTCCCCAGCGGCACGAGTCCCGAAATACCGCTCTCGAGCTGAAACCGCACCAGTTTCCTAAAACCCTCGTAATCGACAGATTCGTCGTTGTTCATCGGGGTGATCAGTGCGGTGAACGCTCCACGCAGTCTCGTCATAGCGCCTCCTCATGTAACTTTATACCAGTTTATTACATATTTATGCATCAAATCAAGTGGCTATTCACATAATTATACGATATAATGAGCTATGCGGGAAAGAAAGCAATGGCTCACCGGACTAGTCCAAAAGCTGTACATCACTTGGAGCGCGTTTACCGCGAACGATCTGACGACCCACGCAACGGCCGGCGCCTATAGCTTCCTACTATCCGCCCTTCCCTTGATACTGATGGTTCTCGCGATCCTGATCCGGGTGATCCACGCATCCCCCGAGATAATCCTTTCCTTCATGTCCGAAAACGCCATCTTCTCGCGAACCCTCGATCCCAACGCATTCCTCGAGTCGATCATGTCCGTCCGCTCGGTCGGCCTAATGGAGATAGTGCTCGGGCTCTCGATCTTCTGGATGGCGCGCAGGTTTTTCGCCGAGATTCAGAAGGGAATGACCGTCATCTACCGAAAAAGCGGTAAAGGCAAGGCGATCAAGGAAAACCTCATCGTGATCGCGGCGGAGGTCTTGCTGATATTCCTGATCGTGGTGCTCGCGACCCTCATGATGTCCGGAACGGCGATCTTCGACTCGCTCGTAAGGGACTCGCTTATCGACCGTCACGTAATCCGCGCCGTGCGCGCCCTATTCCGTTACGCGCCCATCACGGTCATATTCTTATTCCTGTTCCTAGTCTACCTGTTCTCCCCCCGCACGAAACCGACGGTAGTCCAAAGTTTTTGGGCCGCTCTCGCCTGCACCCTTTCGTTCACCCTGGTTAGGGTAGTGTTCGCGGGCCTCGTAAACATGACTCGGTATAACCTGGTATACGGAATCCTCAGCAACGTGATCGTCTTGCTGCTGGAAGTCTACCTTTTCTTCTTTCTGTTTTTATTCTTCGCGCAGTTTCAGTACGTCTCCCAGTTCTTCGAGAGCTTTCTCCTCGTTAAGCTGTATCTCCTGCCAAAGCAGGACGACCCGAACCCGATCGCGAGGTTTGAGCGCGCGCTATTCCGCGAACCGCCGTTCTACCGGTCAAAATACGAATTCCTCGCGAACAAGGGCGACGTGCTGTTCCGGATCGGCGAGAACTCGACGGATCTCTACTATATTTGGGAGGGATTCATCCGACTCGAGATGCCAAGCCAGGTGATCGAGCTCGGTAAGGGCGGCATGTTCGGCGAATTCTCGAGCATCATCGTCGGCAACCGAACGGCGACGGCCACCGCGACGACGGACTGCGTCCTCCTAAAAATCCCGGCGAGCATCTTCCAAGCCACGATCGAGGTCGACGGCGAGATGTCCAAGCGCACCCTACAGATGATCGCGGACTACATGCGGGCAAACCACCATCCGTAGGCGCTATACCCCTTTTCGCTGAAACCCTATTATGGTACTTTTGTTTGTCTTTCATCGAGGTGAACAATGTGCGGAATAGTCGGATACATCGGAGAGGAAGAGGCGACGCCCGTCCTCGTCAACGCCCTTAGGAAACTGGAATATCGCGGATACGACTCGGCGGGAATCGCCGTGCTCGGGGACGGGAAGCTCATCGTCAAGAAGGCGAAGGGCGCCCTCAAATTCCTGGAGGAATTGCTCGCGAAGGAAACCGTGCGCGGATCGATGGGGATCGGGCACACCCGCTGGGCGACCCACGGGGAGCCATCAGACATCAACTCGCACCCGCATACCGACGTATCCGGAAAGATCGCCGTCGTCCATAACGGCATCATAGAAAACCACGCGAAACTCCGCGCCGCGCTCGAGGCTAAAGGCGTGGCGTTCCGCAGCCAGACCGACACCGAGGTCGTGGCGCACCTGATCAACAGCCATTACAAGGGTAACCTCCTCGAAGCCGTCATCGCGACCCTCGCGCAGATAGAGGGATCCTACGCCCTCGGCGTTATCTCGGAGGACAATCCCGACCAGATCATCGCGGTGAGGAAGGACTCCCCGCTCGTCATCGGCGCGGGGAAAGGCGAAAACCTGATCGCGAGCGACGTGCCCGCACTCCTCGAATACACCCGCGACGTGTACTACCTCGGCGACCGCGAGATCGCGATCCTGTACCGGGACCGCGTCGAGTTCCGCGATAGCGAGGGCAAGCCGATAGAGAAGAAAACGACCCGCGTCGAATGGGACGTCGCCGCCGCCGAGAAGGGCGGATACGCGCACTTCATGCTGAAGGAGATCCACGAGCAGCCTAAGGCGCTCACCGACACCCTCCGCGCGCGCGTCAAGACCTACGCGACCAAGGCTATCAATCTTGAGGAGATCGGCTTCGACGCGTCATGGGCAAAGGCCAACCGCGTATTCATCTCCGCGTGCGGCACCGCGTGGCACGCGGGCGTCGTCGGCAAGTACGCCTTCGAGCGCTTCGCGCGCATCCCCGTCGACGTCGACATCGCGAGCGAGTTCCGTTACCGCGACCCGATCTTCGACCCCAACGACATATTCATCATCATAAGCCAGTCGGGCGAGACGGCCGACACCCTGGCCGCGATGCGACTCGCCAAAAAAGCGGGCGCGCGGATCATCGCCATCACGAACGTGGTGGGCTCGACCCTCGCGCGCGAGGCGGACCTCGTCATGTACACCTGGGCCGGTCCCGAGATCGCCGTCGCCTCGACGAAGGCTTTCACGACGCAGCTCATGTGCATGTACCTCATCGCCCTCCAGTTCGGCTCCCTCCGCGGCACGATCAGCGAGAGCGAGATGGGCCAGTACCTCGACGCGCTCGAGGCCCTGCCGGCGCAGGCCGAGAAAATCCTCGAAAACAAGGAGGAGATCCAGCGATTCGCGAGCCAGCAGTTCAACAAGACCAAGGCCTTCTTTATGGGACGGCTTTTCGACTACGCGATCAGCCTGGAGAGCGCGCTCAAGCTAAAGGAGATCAGCTATACCCACTCCGAGGCGTTCGCGGCAGGCGAGCTTAAGCACGGCCCGATCGCGCTCGTCGACAAGGACACGCTCGTCGTCGCGATCTGCACGCAGAGGGCGCTCTTCGACAAGATGGACTCCAACATCAAGGAAGTGAAGGCGCGAGGCGCGACCGTGCTCGTGATTACCTACGAGGGCGAAACCTACTTCGATTCGACGGCGGACGGCATCTTCCGCATTCCCCGCACGGACGACGCGTTCACCCCGATCCTTTCGGTGATCCCCTGCCAGCTCTTCGCGTACTACTGCGCCATCCAGCGCGGCCTAGACCCGGACAAGCCCCGGAACCTCGCGAAAAGCGTGACCGTGGAGTAACACCCTGTTGGGGTAGCGGAGAAATGGGTTCGGCATAAGCCGAACCAGTTTCGTAGCGAGGGGAAGCAGCGTGAATTCGCAGTATTTTTTACCCACGACAAAACGGGCATTGTAGGACAGGGCGCCGGTTGAGCGCGGGCGAGCGGTTTAGTCGCTTGCGACGTTAAGCGAAGCCCCGCTCAACCGAAGCGGGCCCCTGTCCTACAATGTCCGGGGTGTAACCGGCTTCCCCTTCACTTTCCCTCCTTTATCTGATAGGCTGGGGCATGGTACACGAAAAAATAGTCGTTCTGGATTTCGGAAGCCAATACGCGCACTTGATCGCGAAGCGCTTCCGCCTTATGGGGTATTATTCGGAGATCGCGCAGCCATCGGCTCCGGTCGACTCGCTCGCGGACGCCAAGGGCATCGTGTTCTCGGGCGGGCCCTCCTCGGTGTACGAAGAGGACGTTCCGGCGTTCAACCCCGAAATACTCAATCTTGACATACCGATACTCGGGCTTTGCTACGGGCACCAACTGCTCGCGAGGGATTCGGGCGGCGAAGTGACCAGGGCCGATGTCGGCGAGTTCGGCATCGCGCACCTCGTGCGAAAGACAGCCGACGGCCGCGATTGCCCAACGTCTCCCCTGTTCGAGGGGATCGACTTTCCCGCGCAGGTTTGGATGAGCCATCAGGACGCGGTAAGCCGCCCTGCCCCCGGCTACGAGGTGATCGCGACGACCAAGGACTGCCCCTACGCGGCGCTCCAGAACCTTTCCAAAAAACGATTCAGCCTGCAATGCCACGTCGAGGTAAAGGATACCCCGGACGGCGACCGCATGCTCGCCAACTTCGCGCATAACGTGTGCGGGATGGCGAAGAACTGGAGCCAGGACCGCGTGCTCGAGGTGATCCTCGACGAGATCCGCGAGGTCGCCGACGGGCAAGGGCTCGCGCCGAACGGTTCGCCGCGCGACGGCAAAAAGCGCAAGGTACTCCTGTTCCTTTCGGGCGGCGTCGACTCCACGGTCGCGTTCGCCCTCCTTAACCGCGCGATCGGCCAAGACCGCGTGCTTGGGCTGCATATCGACAACGGCTTCATGAGAAAGAACGAGAGCGCGGTGATCGCGGACCGCTATCGCGAGTTCGGCTTTACCAACTTCATCGTCGAGGACGCGAGCGAGACCTTCCTTAAGGCCGTGTACCGCGAGACCGACCCGCAAAAAAAGCGCAAGGCGATCGGCGAGACCTTCATTACCGTGAGGAACGAGGTGGTCGCGAGGCTCAAGCTCGACGAGGAGGAATGGCTCCTCGGCCAGGGCACGCTGTATCCGGACATCATCGAGTCAGGCGGCACAAAGAATTCGCAAGTGATTAAAACGCACCATAACCGCGTTGCGGGTATTCAGGCGCTCATCGAGAAGGGGCTCATCATCGAGCCGCTGAAGGACCTCTACAAGGACGAGGTGCGGGCGATCGGCAAAAAGGTCGGGCTCTCCGACCCGCTCGTGTTCCGCCACCCCTTCCCCGGGCCGGGGCTCTCTATCAACGTGCTTTGCAGCGCCGGTGGCCTCGCCGACGCGGCCGATTTTACGCGAGCGCAAAAAGAGATCGCGAAGACTGACCTTGCCTGGGCGTTCAGCGCGACGGAGCCAAGTTCGGGCGCGGCTTGTTCCGGTGGAGCCAGTTCCGGCGACAAGTCAAAACCCGCGTTCTCCCGCATCGATATCCTTCCGGTAAAGTCCGTCGGCGTGCAGGGGGATTTCCGCACCTATCGGTATCCCGCCGTGCTCGCCTTCGAGGGGATCTTCGGCGCGTTCCCGTCGTGGAACGAACTTGAGAGAGCCTCGTCCAAGGTGACGAACGCGAGCCGCGACGTGAACCGCGCGATACTGCTCCTTTGGGAGCGAGCCGGTTTCGAAGGGAAGAAGGCCGAGGACGCGAGCGGGCTTACCCTCCGCGAGGGTTACTGCGATAAAACCCGGCTTGACCAGACGAGGGAGGCCGACGCGATCGTGCTCGAGGAGCTCAAAGCCTCGCGCTGGTACGCGAAAGTGTTCCAGCACCTGACGATCAACCTGCCCTACGCCGCCGAAGCGGGCCACTGCTCCATCGTTCTCAGGCCCGTCGTGTCCGAGGACGTCATGACCGCGCGCTTCGCGCACCTCGACGTCGACGTGCTCGAGCGCATCGTCATGCGCATCGCGGCGCTTGGTTTCGTCGACGCGATCTATTACGACATTACGAACAAGCCGCCGGCCACCTTCGGCTGGGAATGAGGGCGCCATGGGCAAAATGATCCGCTGCGCGGTGATCGGGACGGGAAGGATCGGCTCAAGCCTTGAGACGGACCGCCTCCGGGAAAAGCCCGCAAGCCACGCGGGCGCGATCTCGCGCGGGCAGGACACCGTGCTCGTCGCCGGGGCCGATCCCGACGCGGACAACCTCGCGGCGTTCGGCCGGCAATGGCGGCTACCCGCGTCCGCGCTCTTCCGCGACTCAGGCGAGATGCTCGACGCGGTAAAGCCCGACATCGCGCACATAGCGGCGGATACCGAGTCGCACGTGCCGCTGCTCCTTCTCGCGCTCGAGCGCAAGGTGCCGGTCATCGTGCTCGAAAAGCCCGTCGGCTCGACGCTTGCCGAGGCGCACAGCGCGCTCGAGGCCGTTGAGCGCGCGGAAAAGGCGGGCACGAGCCGCGTCGTCGTGAACCACGAGCGCCGCTTCGCCGCCGATTACCGCCGCGCGAGGGAATACATCCGCTCGGGTGAGCTCGGCGAGCTCCTTTCCGCGAACGGCATCCTCCATATGGGAATGACCAAGCCGCCCGCGCAAGTGCTTTGGCACGACGGGACGCACCTCGTCGACGTACTCTCGTTTTTGATCGGGCCTTGGGACGTCACGGGCTCGATCGGCGATCCAGAGTCGACTACGGATGGCTTTCTCGTGCTTGGCAAGGGCACTGGCCCGGTATCCGTGACGATCGACGCCTCGCCGGGGCGGGACCACCTCGCGTTCGAGCTTGACCTCGGGTTATCGCGCGGACGAATCCGCGTCGGTAACGGTATTTGGGAGATATGGCGGAGCGAGCCTTCGCGCTACTACGAAAACTTCCGATCCCTAGCCCTTATCGAGGGCAAGCCTGGCCGTGGGTTCGGCAAGACGGGCTATTTTTCCGGAATGATGGCCCACGCGGTCGCGCTCTTCCGAAATCCCGCCCTTCCGGGCGAATCGACCTTCAGGGATGGCCTCCGCGCGCTCGAGCTCCTCGACGCCGCGATATCGGGAGCGACTCCCAAGGACTAATGCTTTTCCGCCTTTTTTGCGGTATATTGTTCTGATGAAGCAGAACGAACGCCTGTGCCGTATCCACGCGGCCGCAAAATACCCACTATTGGCTTCCCAAGTCTTTTTACTGCTGCTTTTCGTCCCCGTCCTAGTCGTGGCGCTCGGCGATATGAACGGCCGCACCATGCAAGACGCCGTTTCCCGCTCTTGGCGCATGATCGCCTCGCCCGACTCGATCTTCATGTTCTGGGCCCCGATAGTCCTCTGCGCGATGATCATCTTTGGGTACTTAAGCCCGGTCATGGCGTTCGCGTGTAACCGCTCCTTCGCGCGAAATCCCCGCCAGGCCGCCAAGCTCGCCCTCAAGCGACTTAACGGCATGAACGCCTTCATCATCGTGCTCGGCATCGCGGGCTTCTCGCTCGGCGAGCTGATGTCGCAGCTCGCGACCGGCACCATGGGAACCTTCACTCTCTCCGGCAAGTTCATGCTCTTCAACGCGATCAGCAAGGGACTCCTTTCCTCGGTCATCATATCGTTCAACCTCGACAACATCCTCTTCCCCGCGAAAAAGGCCGCCGTAGAGGCACTGCCGGAAAAACGCCTACGCAAGACATCGCTCTATCGAAGGATCACGCTCGTCGTGACGACGATCATCGTATTCCTGATCTTTCAATTCATGACGACCGCGACGGAGCTCTACGACCTCGGCAACAAGCTCATGGCGCTCAACCTTTCCCAGTTCGACGCGTATCGCGTCCTCGAGGAAGGGCCCTTAAGCGCGGACATCCACAACCTTCTCGCCGTCATATACGCGAAGGGGTTCATCTACCTCGCGTTCGTCTTCGAGCTCGTGCTCCAGCTCAAGTACATGATCCAGCACCCGCTTGAGACGATGAAGGACAAGCTCGTCAGGCTCAACTCCGACGACATAAGCACGATCAACTCCATCGACATCCTCGTGAACGACGAATTCTCCGGTGTATACCGGGAGATCAACTCGCTGATCAAGCGCCAGCAGAGCGAGCTCGAGTGCTCGAGCAACCGGCTCGAAAGTATCGTGGTCCTCGCGGCGGACCCGATAATCTCGTTTGACCAGAGCGGCAAGATTCTCCTCTTCAACCCCGCGGCGGAAAGGTTCTTCGGGTACTCGGGCGAGGAAGCGCTTAAGCTTTCCATCCAGGCGATGATCGAGATCCCCGAGGGCGACGACACCTGGTGCGCCGGCTGCTCGACGGCCGAGGCGATCGCGAGGCTTTTGCGCGGCGAGCGAAACGGCATCAGTCGCTTCTCCGGCATCCGCAAGGACGGCACGCGCGCGATGTTCGAGAGCAACGTCTCGAGCGCGGAAAGCCCGGGAGCGACCATATTCACGGCGATCATCCGCGACATCTCGAAGCAGATAGAGCTCGAGCGAGGACTTACCGAGGCAAAGGTCGCGGCGGAAAACGCCAACCGGCTCAAG
>DAOPXQ010000076.1:0-9315 GCA_035352395.1 Treponemataceae bacterium
CTCTGGACATTTTCATCGAGGAAGGCTACGAGGACGCGACCTTTCAGAAAATCGCCGATCGCTGCGGGATAACCCGCACGACATTGTATCTCTATTTCAAGAACAAGCGCGAGATCTTCGTATGGAGCATCAAGCAGCTAACGGAAGGTCTGGAAAAGGATCTCAGGGACAAGATGACCGAGCCGGGGCTATCCGCCCGCGATTGCCTTGAGTCCGTGCTGTATATGATCCTTGACCGCGGTGTGGAAAACAGCAAGTTGTTCAATATCATCCTGACCTATCTTCTTCAAGCGCAAAAAAGCGGAAAGGACCCCGATTCCCGCGTTAAGCGACGCTCGATCCGGCTCAGGCACCTTTTGTCGCAAATCCTTATTGCTGGAAAGGCTTCCGGCGAGTTTCGCGCCGATATTAACGTTAAAGACGCCAATGAGCTTTTTTATTGCCTCATAGAATCTTCTATATATAGAATAGCCATTCTGAATCGATCTCAGGTCGACGACGTAAAGTCGGTAATTTCACTTGCTATCCATGGGATTTGCAGTTCGACATAAGTATTGACTAATGTCATAAAACAGGTAAAATGCTCCCATGGACTGACGTATTGACGTTAAATGTCTAAATGGAGGCCGTATGCCAGTTTTCTTGTTTCCCGGACAGGGTGCCCAATATCAGGGCATGGGGATAGATCTTCTGGAAGCCGACAAATCCGGCTCCGCGGGGGTTCGCGCGCTCTTCGACCTTGCGAGCGGCATCCTTGGAAAGGACATCGTCAGCCTTCTTTCGGCCGACGCCGAGGCCCTTAAGCGGACCGACATTAGCCAGGTCGCGATAACCGTCGCTTCCCTCGCCGCGTACCGCACGCTCGCTTCGCGCGGGATCAAGCCTTCCGGCTGCGCGGGCTTTAGCCTGGGCGAGTATCCCGCCCTTGCAGTTTCCGGCATTATCACCGAATCAGAGGCAATTTCACTTACCATAACTCGCGGCCGCATCATGCAGGAGGTCGCCGACGCGATCGCCGCCGCTGGATCCGATCCCCAAGCCGCGCCCGGTATGGCCGCCGTCCTAGGGCTCTCTTCCGAGCAGGTCGACCAGACCCTCGCCTCGATCGGCGGCGGGTCAGCCGGCAAACTCAAGGTATACGGCGCGAACTATAACAGCCCGACGCAAACGGTCATTTCCGGCACCTCCGAGGCGCTCGCCGAGGCCGAAGTCGCCTTCAAGGCGGCAGGAGCCCGACGCGTGCTTCGCCTGAAGGTTGCCGGTCCCTTCCATTCGCCCCTGATGTCCGAGGCCGCGACCAGATTCGCCGCAGAGCTTGAGAAAGTCGCTTTCCGCGACCCGTCGATCCCGGTGTTCTCCAACGTAACCGGCGCCCGCGTCGGAAGCGGGGCAGAGGCCAAGCGCAACGCCGTCGCGCACATCTCCGGTCCCGTCAGGTGGACCGCCGAGGAAGCCGCGATCTCGGCCCTTATCGCGGGACTTTCCGATTCCGATAAAAAACCCTCCGAACTTATTGAAGTGGGGCCCGGAAGGGTCCTTACGGGCCTGTGGTCCGATTCGAAACTGCCGGGAACCTGCGTTCCCTACACCGATGCCCTTGGGAGTCTTGCATGATGCTTAAAGGAAAAACCGCGCTCGTAACGGGCGCCAGCCGCGGAATAGGAAAGGAAATCGCGCGCCGCTTCATAGAGGAAGGCGCGGCCGTTTGGGGACTCGCGACCAAGCCGTCCGAGACCGCCAAGGAACTCGCCGCGCTCGCCGCCGAGCGGGGAACGACGTACCGCGAGCTCGTCGCGGACATCGGTTCGCCCGAATCCGTGCAACCGGTGATCGCGGAAGCTGTCAAAGAATCCGGCGGCTTTTCGATACTCGTCAATAACGCGGGAATCACCCGGGACGGGCTTTCGTTCCGCATGAAGCTCGAGGACTGGGAAGCCGTCCTTCGCGTGAACCTCACGGGAACCTTCCTCGTGTCGCAGATCGTGTCCGCGGACATGATCCGAAAGCGCGCGGGTTCCATCATCAACCTGTCGAGCATCGTCGGCCTTCACGGCCAGGGCGGGCAGGTAAACTACGCGGCGAGCAAGGCCGGGTTGATCGGATACACGAAGGCCTTGGCCAAAGAGGTCGCGGGTAGGGGCGTGCGCGTTAACGCGATAGCGCCGGGATTCATCATGACCGAAATGACGGAAGTAATCCCCGAGGACGCCAAGAAGGCGTGGCTCGAGACTATACCGATGAAGAGGGCCGGTACCGCGACCGAGGTCGCGAACGCCGCGGTGTTCCTCGCGTCGGATTTATCAGAATACATTACCGCGCAGGTTATCGGCGTGGACGGAGGAATGGGAGCATGAAAAGACGCGTAGTTATCACCGGACTCGGTGCGGTTACCCCGCTGGGAAACACTGTCGACGAAACCTGGGCCGGCATTCGCGCCGGAAAGAGCGGCGTCGCGCCCATCACTTTGTTTGACGCGTCCGACTATAAAGTAAAGATCGCCGCCGAGGTCAAGAACCTCGACGCGTCTCAGTGGATCGACAAGAAGGAAGCCCGCAAGATGGCCCGCTTCTGCCTGTTCGTCAACGTCGCCGCCTCGCAGGCGATCTCCGACGCTGGCTTTACGAAGGAAACCATTTCCGCCGCGAAGTCCGGCATCATCATCGGTAACGGCATCGGCGGCTTCGAGGTCATCGAGGCGTCGATCAAGAAATACGTCGAGGCCGGAAACGAGCGCATTCCGCCGCTCTCCATCCCGATGCTCATCCCGAACGAGGGCGCCGGCAACATCAGCATCATCAACGGCATCAACGGCGTGTCCTGGACGCTCGCCACCGCGTGCGCCTCGAGCACCGACTCGCTCGGCATGGCGCTTGACCTCGTCCGCTCCGGGCGCATGGACGTGTGCGTGGCCGGCGGTACCGAATCGGCGATCACCGGCTTCGGCATCGGTAGCTTCACCGTCCTGCAGACGCTCGCCACGAGCTATAACGACAACCCCGAAAAGGCGAGCCGCCCGTTCGACAAGGACCGCGAGGGCTTTATCATGGGCGAGGGCGCCGGCATACTGATTCTCGAGGAGCTTGAGCACGCGCTCGCGCGCGGCGCCAAGATCTACGCCGAGCTCGCCGGTTACGGCGGGTCAAGCGACGCGTACCACATCACCAGCCCGAACCCCGACGGCTCGGGCGGCGCGCTCGCCATCACGCGCGCGCTCGAGGACGCGGGCGTTAAGCCCGAAGAAGTGCAGTACTACAACGCGCACGGAACGTCGACCCCGGTCAACGATCCCGCCGAAACCCTGATGATCAAGAAGGCGTTTGGCGACCATGCCCGCAAGATGAGGATTTCCAGCACCAAGAGCATGACCGGCCACTGCGTCGGCGCCGCCGGTTCGATCGAGGCCATCATATGCGTCAAGGCGATCCAGGACGGGTTTTATCCCGCGACGATCAACCTCGACAACCCGGACCTCGAGCACGGCTGCGATCTCGACTACGACCCGAATAAGGGAGTCGAGGGCAATATCGACGTCGCCGCGTCCGGATCTCTCGGATTCGGCGGCCATAACGGAGTCGTCATCATAAGGAAGTTCAAGAAATGAGCGACCTTGACCTGACTAAGCCGGACGTCCGCGCCGCGGGCCGCGCCGGCATCGAGAAGCTTTTGCCCCACCGCGACCCGTTCCTCTTCGTCGACTCGATCGACGTGACCAACGAGGAAGAGATCGTCGCCCGGCACGTGTTTACCGAGGCCGAGTTTTTTTTCAAGGGCCACTTTCCCGAGTATCCCGTCGTTCCCGGCGTTATCCTCTGCGAGACGATGGCGCAGGCGGGCGGCGCGGGGCTCGTCAAGCGCGGGGCGCTCCCAACGGACGCGCTCTTCCTCTTCGCCTCTCTCGACAAGGTTAAATTCCGCAATCAAGTGCGGCCCGGCGACGAGGTGCGAATCGTGGTGAAGAACCTTCGCGTCTCCGCCCGCATGATCAAGCAATCCGGCGTCGCCTACGTCGGAGAAAAAATCGCGTGCGAGGCCGAATGGATGTGCCTCGTCGGCTCGAAGGGAGAGGTTTCAAAATGATCGTAAAGCCAATGGTTCGAAGCAATATCTGCATCAACGCGCATCCCGCCGGCTGCGCCAGGGAAGTCGTAAATCAGATCGACTACGTGAAGGCGAAGACCGCGAAGCGCGCCGCCGCCGGACAGAGCGTCGGCAAGTCCGCGAAGAACGCGCCGAAGGCCGTGCTCGTGCTCGGCTGCTCGACGGGCTACGGCCTCGCGAGCCGCATCTCCGCGGCGTTCGCCTACGGCGCCGCGACCGTCGGAGTCTCTTTCGAAAAAGAAGGGACCGAGGGCAAGAGCGGAACGCCGGGGTTCTACAATAACCTCGCGTTCGACCGCGCATCCGCCGCCGCGGGAATTCCCTGCAAGACCGTGAACGGCGACGCGTTCTCCGACGCGATCCGCGCGCAGGTCATCGATATCGCGAAGGCGATGAAAATTAAATTCGACCTCGTCGTATACAGCATCGCGAGCCCCGTGCGCACCGATCCCGATACCGGCGTCCTTTATAAGTCGGCGCTCAAGCCGATAGGGAAGCCGTACACGGGAGCGACCGTAGACCCGATGACGGGCAAGATCGGCTCGATGAGCGCCGAGCCCGCGAACGACCAGGAAGCCGCCGACACCGTGAAGGTCATGGGCGGCGAGGACTGGGAGCGATGGATAGCGCAGCTCACCGCCGCGGGCGTTCTCGCGACCGGCTGCGCGACCGTGGCGTATTCCTACGTCGGGCCCACGCACACGCACGCGATCTACCGCGACGGCACGATCGGCGGCGCGAAGAAGCACCTGGAGAAGACCGCGCGCGCGATGAGCGAGCGCATGAAGGCAACGATCGGAGGCGACGCGTTCGTCTCGGTCAATAAAGGCCTCGTGACGCGCTCGAGCGCCGTCATCCCGGTCATTCCCATGTACCTCTCGCTCCTTTTCCGCGTGATGAAGGACAAGGGCACCCATGAGGGCTGCATCGAGCAGATGGAGCGACTATTCGCCGAGAGGCTATACGCGGGCTCCGCGGTCCCCGTGGACGGACCGCCTGATCCGAATCGACGACTGGGAGATGGATCCCTCCGTGCAGGCCGAGGTAAGCAAGCGCATGGCGCGGCTCGCCGACGAGGCCGATCAGGAAAAGCGCGAGGCATTGCTCGCCGAGCTCGGAGACCTCGCCGGATACCGCCACGACTTCCTCGCCGCGAACGGATTCGACGTCGCGGGCATCGACTACGACGCGGACGTCCCGCGCATGAACGAGATTTGAAGACAACGATAGGAGACCTAAGATAATGGACGAAAAGACGCTTCTCGCACTGTTCGACAAGTTCGAAAAATCAAGCGCCGTTGAAATGAAATTCTCCGGCGACGGAAACAGCCTCGAGCTCCGCAGAAAAGAGGCGTTCGCCTCCTCCGCGCCCGTGACCTTCGCCGCGGCTCCAGCGGCTGGCCCCGCCGTCGCGATTTCCTCGCACGAGCCCCCGCACACCGCGAGCCCCGCGCCCCACGCGCCCGCCGCGTCGTCGGCGCCCGGCGCCGAGCTCATCAAGAGCCCGATCGTGGGAACCTTCTACCGCGCCGCCTCGCCCGACGCTCCGCCCTTCGCCGAGATCGGGAAGAAGATCTCCAAGGGACAGAAGCTCTGCATCATCGAGGCGATGAAGATGATGAACGCCCTCGAGGCCGAGTTCGACTGCGTCATCGAGAAGATCCTGCTTAACAACGGCGACATGGTCGAGTTCGATCAGCCGATCTTCGAGGTTAAAAAGGTATGATACGCCGGCTTCTCATAGCTAACCGGGGCGAGATCGCGGTCCGGATTATCCGGACCTGCCGCGAGCTCGGCATAGAGACCGTCGCCGTCTACTCGACGGCCGACAAGGACGCGCTGCACGCGCGGCTCGCGGACGTCGCCGTCTGCATCGGCCCCGCGAAGTCCGCGCAGAGTTACCTCAGCGTCCCCGCGCTGATAACGACCGCCGTGCGCACCGGCTGCGAGGCCGTGCATCCCGGCGTCGGATTCCTTTCCGAGAACGCCGACTTTGCCCGCGAGGTGAAGAAGGCGGGGCTCATCTGGATCGGCCCGGACCCCGAGGTCATCGACATGCTCGGCGACAAGGTCGTCGCGCGCGAGACCGCGAAGCGATACGGCCTTCCCATCACGCCCGGCTCCCCGGGCCCCATCGCCAACAAGGAAGAGGCGATCCCCGTCGCGCGACAATGCGGCTATCCCGTCATCATCAAGGCCGCCTCGGGCGGCGGCGGCAAGGGCATGCGCATCGTCTGGAAGGACGAGGATCTGGAGGAGAACCTCCGTATCGCGTCCACCGAGGCGCTCGCGAACTTCGCCGACGGCACCGTGTTCATCGAGAAATACCTCCAGAACCCCAGGCACGTAGAGCTGCAGGTGATCGCGGACGGGAAGGGCGGCGTCGCCATCATGGGCGAGCGCGACTGCTCCGTTCAGAAAAACCACCAGAAGCTCATCGAGGAAAGCCCGTCCCCCGGCGTAACGCCCGAGATGCGGAAGAAGATGAGCGACGGCGCGAAAAACCTTTTCGGCAGCCTTAAGTACTGCGGCGCGGGAACGATCGAGTTCCTCGTCGCGGGCGAGGAATTCTTCTTCATGGAAGTCAACGCGCGCATCCAGGTAGAGCACCCGGTAAGCGAATTCGTCACCGGGACCGACCTGATCCGCGAGCAGATACTCGTGTGCCTCGGCGAGCCGATGACGATCGACCCGAACGCGATCCAGCTCAGGGGCTGGTCGATCGAGGCGCGCATCAACGCGCTCGCGCCCGGCAAGGTGACGAGGCTCGAGGTTCCCGGCGGCCCCGGCGTCCGCTTCGACAGCTTCCTCTACGCAGGCGCGACGGTCTCGCCGCATTACGACTCGATGGTCGGAAAGCTGATCGTTCACGACTCGGACCGAAACCGCGCGCTCGCGCGCCTTGTCCGCGCACTCGACGAACTCAAGATCGAGGGAGTGCCGGTGAATATCTCGATACAGCGCCAGATTCTCACCAATCCCATTTTTCGGTCCGGCCATTTCGGCACGGGCCTCTATGCCCAGCTTGAGACAAGCCTCGAGCCGGGAAAGAAGGAGAACGCCAAATGAGCGAACAAACGACCTGCCCCTCGTGCAAGGCCGCTTCCTCGAAGGAAGACCTCGTCCGCAACCTGATGACGTGCCCCTCCTGCGGATATCACTTCCGCATGGAACCCGCCGACCGGGTCGCGTACCTCGCGGACCCGGGAAGCTTTCAGGAATTCTGCAAGCACATGAAGAGCCTTAACCCGATCGACATGGACGGGTACGAGGAGAAACTTACCGAAGCCACGCGCAAGTCAAGCATGGAAGAGGCCGTGATCACCGGGACGTGCTCCATCGAGGGCATGCCCGTCGTGCTCGCGGTTATGTCATTCAGCTTCATGGGCGGCTCGATGGGCTCCGTCGTCGGCGAGAAGATAACCCGCGCGATGATGAAGGGCGTCGAGACCCGCACCCCGGTCATCGTCTACGCGACCTCGGGCGGGGCGCGCATGCAGGAGGGAATCTTCTCCCTCATGCAGATGGCGAAGACCGCCTCCGCGGCGGCCGAGCTTGACCGCGCGGGCGTGCCGCTCTTCCTCGTGCTCTGCGACCCGACCACCGGCGGCGTCACCGCGAGCTTCGCGATGCTCGGCGACATAACCATCGCGGAGCCCGGCGCCCTCATCGGTTTCGCCGGCCCCCGCGTCGTCGAGGGGACGATCAAGCAGACCCTCCCCGAGGGTTTCCAGCGCGCCGAGTTCCAGCAGGACAAGGGCTTCGTGGATATTATCGTCGCGAGGAAGGAACAGCGCGCGCTGTTCGTCAAGCTCCTCAAGGCGCACCGTACCGCCGATTCGGCATCCGCCTCCGCGGGCGCCAAGGGAGGCACCAAATGAGTTCCGAAAAGAAAGCGCAGTCGCGCATCGACGAGCTTAAGAAGTTCGCGATCGAGGCGGGAATCGATATCTCCGATGAATTGAAGAGGATCGCCGACAAGATCGGCGATACCGCCAAGTCCGCGAAGGCCTGGCAGCGCGTCGAGCTCGCCCGTAACCCGGACCGGCCCCGCGCGCTGGATATCATCGCCAATATCTGCGACGACTTTATCGAGCTTCACGGCGACCGCTATTACGGCGACGACGCCGCGCTGATCGGCGGGATCGGGTTCATTAACGGGATTCCCGTTACCATCATCGGAAACCAGAAGGGACGAAACCTCAAGGAAACCGTGGCGCGTAACGGCGGCATGGCCAATCCCGAGGGATACCGCAAGGCGCTTAGGCTCGCCAAGCAGGCGGAGAAATTCCATCGCCCGATAATCACGCTGATCGACACTCAGGGCGCGTATCCCGGGCTCGGCGCCGAGGAACGCGGCATCGGCGAGGCGATCGCGATGAACCTGCGCGAGTTCAGCCAGCTCAAGACCCCCGTCATCTGCATCATCATCGGAGAGGGCGGCTCGGGCGGGGCGCTCGGCATCGGCGTCGGCGACAAGGTATACATGCTGGAAAACGCGGTGTACTCCGTCATCTCGCCCGAAGGCTACGCGTCGATCCTGCTTCGCGACTCGTCGCAGGCGAAGAACGCCGCCGCGATGATGAAGATCACCGCCGAGGACGTTTACTCGCTCAAGATCTGCAACGGGATCATCGGCGAGCCCGCCGGCGGCGCTCACCTTGACCCCGCGGAGTCGAGCAAGCGCATTAAGGAAATCATCGTGCGCGATCTTGAGGATCTGATGCCCCGCAATCCCGCGGTGCTCGTCCGATATCGCAATCAGAAAATCCGAAAGTTTGGCCACTTCACGGAGAACTGACCAATGAAACGGCTTGCCGGGCGAGGCAAAACTCTCCCGGCAAGTCTTTTTTTTATTAGGCCTTGCCTTCCTCTTCCTGATTCTCAATCTTGAAAAAACCTATCGTCCTCTCAAGCTCGGCAGCTTGCATTGCGAGCCGTTCGGCCGTCGCGGCAAGCTCCTCTGACGCCGCGGCGTTTTGCTGGACGACCGAGTCCAGCTGGGCCACGCCCCCGGAAATCTGTCCCGCGCCGCTCGACTGTTCCTTGGTGGACGCGTTGATCTCCTGTATGAGATCCGCGGTTTTACGGATGTTCGGCACGAGTTTCTCGAGCCGCTCGACCGTCATCGCGCCCGCGTCGACGCTCTTTCTAGAGAGTTCCGTTATGCCCCCCGCCGCCTGCGCCGAACGCTCCGCGAGCTTGCGTACCTCGGTC
>DAOPXQ010000077.1:0-9279 GCA_035352395.1 Treponemataceae bacterium
TTTCTCTCGGCGGCGGAAAACGTCAAGAATATCACGGTCGTCGAGGATTCCACGATCGATCGCGGCGGTTGCGTCATCGAGACGGACTTCGGCGCGATCGACGCGAAGATCGTCAGCCAGCTGAACGAGATAGAGCAGAAGATACTCGAGGTGTCGCCCATTCGCGCGCGCGTGAAGGCGGCCAATCCGGTCTCGCAACAGGATTCTTAAAGCATGATCACGATGTTCGACAAGTACGTCGACGCGGTCGAGGAGACCGATCCCATTAAGTACACCGGCACCGTCGAGCGCGTTCGGGGCATGCTCATCGAGAGCGCCGGCCCCCAAGCAGTGATCGGCGAGGTGTGCCAGATATTCCTTTCGCGCGGTAACGATCCCGTATACGCGGAAGTCGTCGGCTTGAACGGCACTACCGTGCAGTTGATGAGCTACGGCGACGTGCAGGGGATCGAGATCGGCTGCAAGGTCATCGCGAGCGGTACCGTTCTGACCGTGCCCGTCGGGGACATGTTGCTCGGCCGCGTCCTCGACGCCATGGGCAAGGCCTACGACGGCAAGGGCGAGATCGTCGCCTCTCGACGTTATCCCGCGCTCGCGTCTCCCCCCGATCCCATGAAGCGAAAGCCCATAAGCGATCGCATCGTTACGGGAGTCCGCGCGATCGACGGGCTTCTCGCGGTCGGCCGCGGGCAGCGCCTAGGAATTTTCGCGGGCTCGGGCGTCGGTAAGTCGACGCTGCTCGGCATGATAGCGCGCAACACGAACGCCGACGTCAACGTCATCGCCCTCATAGGCGAGCGCGGGCGCGAGGTAGTCGATTTTATCGAGAACGATCTTGGACCCGAGGGATTAAAGCGCTCCGTCGTCATCGTCGCGACGAGCGACCAGTCGCCGATCTCGCGCATCAGGGGCGCGTACGTGGCGACCGCCGTGGCGGAATACTTCCGCGATCAGGGTAAGGACGTCATGCTCATGTTCGACTCGGTAACGCGATTCGCGAAGGCTCAGCGCGAGATCGGACTTGCCATCGGCGAGCCTCCGGCGACGCGGGGCTATACCCCGAGCGTATTCGAGACGATGCCGAAACTACTCGAGCGGAGCGGAACCTCCGATAAGGGATCGATCACCGGCTTTTACACGGTCCTCGTCGACGGCGACGACATGGACGAGCCGATATCCGATACCGTTCGCGGTATCCTTGACGGGCATATCATCCTATCCCGAAAGCTCGCGCAAAAGTACCATTACCCCGCGATCGACGTTTTGGCGAGTATCTCGCGCCTTGCGAACCGCGTGTCGGGCCCCGTCTCGAAAAAGGCAGCTGGATACCTCCGCCGCATGATGGCGGTGTACGAGGAAGCCGAGGACATGATCAACGTCGGCGCGTACCAAAAGGGCTCGAATCCCGCGATCGACGAGGCAATCGCCCATCACGTCAAGATCGAGGAATTCCTCAATCAGGAAGTGAGCGATCCCGCGCCGATCACCTCTACGCTCGATTCGATGGCTAAGGTCGCCGAGATGGAGATCCCGGCGGAAGAGGCGAGTCTCGAAGGCCCCGGCGCGCGCCCTAAATTTACCGTCGCGCAAATCACGCCCGCGGAAACCGACTGGGAGGATTAATCCCGGATGAAACGGTTCTCCTTTTCCCTGCAAAAATTGCTTGATCTCCGCGAATTCCGCGAGAAGGAAGCCGAGATTCAGCTTGGCAAGGCGATAGCCTCGCGCGACGCGATCCAGCAAGACCTAGAGGACGTGGCGCGGAAACGACATGAGTCCGCCGCGAGCAGGGTCGGCGGACTGCCCGTGCAGGACCTTCTCGCGATCGAGCGCTACATATCCCGCCTCGACAAAAAAAAGGACTCGCTCCTGGAAGACCTCGCGGCTGCCGAGCTCGTCGTCGAGCAAAGGCGCGCGGCCTACCTGGAAGCCACGAAGGACCGGCAGATACTGACGAAGCTGCGCGAAAAGAAAGAGGCCTCCTGGCGCAAGGATTACCTCGCGGACGAGGCCTCGATTCTGGACGATATCTCGAACTCCAGGCTCAATACTTGAATTCGCTGTCGCCGATAAACTCGCGGATGATCGACTGTCCCGGCACGTACGAGGCGGGGACCGGCATGAAGTTGTTCAGGAACATGAGCAGCCGAGAGGCTTCGGTGTATTCGCTCTCGTTCGGCCTAACCGCGCGGAGCAGGGGCTCCGCGTACACCTTAAGCACCGAAAGCTCGTAATCGAGCGCCGTGTTGAACATGATGTCGGCCTTGTCCTGAAACGGGAAGATATGCAGCCGCTCGCCTCGCTGCACGCTCGCCCACATCGAGATAGTACCCGCCGCTCCCTTGCCTCGGAACTGCGCGTCGCGCACGATTCGCCTGATCAGTCGATTGTCCGACGTCGGGATGCGGTTATGGTCGTCGAGGTTAAGCTGCGTAAGCGCGGATAGATAAATCTTATATTTGTACTCGGCCGGAACGAGTGGGGTGAGCTTGTCGTTCAATCCGTGGATTCCCTCGAGCACGAGAATGGTGCGCTCGTTCATCTTGAGTTTCCTACCCGTGTACTTTCG
This sequence comes from Treponemataceae bacterium, assembly GCA_035352395.1. GTDB lineage: Bacteria > Spirochaetota > Spirochaetia > Treponematales > Treponemataceae > Teretinema. The sequence continues at coordinate 2,570 of DAOPXQ010000077.1, forward strand.
CGATCCGGTCTTAAAGTCGAACGAGGGAAGCTCGACTTCCTCGCCCTTAAAAAGCGACACGAGCACCTCGTTAAGAAGCGGGACGTCAAGCGCCTCGAGGCACTCGAAATCTGGTTTTCCGTCCTCGTCGAGCGGGGTGTTTTCCTTTCCGCGGTAATAGTCGTCGAGGCTGATCAGGATCGGATCGTACCCGACGACGCGAAGTTGCATCGAGAGTTTCTTGGACGTCGTCGTCTTGCCCGAGCTTGAGGGCCCGGCAATAAGCACGACCTTCACCGTTTTCTTCGACGCGATTTTGTCCGCGATCTCCGCGATCTTCTTGTTCTGAAGCGTCTCGGTTATCTCGACGAAGTCCTTCGCCTTCCTGCGGTTGACGAGGTCGTTAAGCTGCCCGACGGACGAGACCCCGATCAGCTTTCCCCATTTTTTGTTCTCGCTGTACACGGAGAACAGCTGCGGAATGTCCTCGAATTCGGAAAGATGGTCCGGGTGCGCCGTCGGCGGAAACCGCAGGAGAAATCCCTCCCCGTATCGGCGCAGCTCAAACACGGTTAGGGGAGCTGTCCTGTCGAGCAGGGGCTGAAAGTAGAGGTCGGTGTAATTGCCCAGCGTGTTGATAAGAATCTTGGGTTTGCTCGTCTGGGACAAAAGCCTGTGGGTGTCCGGCTGGTTGGAATTCTCGAAGAGCTCGAGCGCTTCCTCGTAGGCGACGTATCTCGACGAGATCGGCATGTCGGCCTCTATCATCTCTCTCATCTTCCGCTCAAGGGACGGAAGATCGATCTCTATATTGTTGCCGCCGGACTCGAGCGTATAGTAATACCCGTAGCCAAGGCTATGCCCGACGAGCAGCCTGAGCGCGGGATACAGCTCGCGCGCCGCCGCCGCGAGGACCATGCAAAGGGTTCGCCTACAGACGTTCGATCCTTCCGTCGTCTCGTCAGTAACGGGCTCCACGTGCGCGCGTACGTCGATGCTTCGTGTCAGCGAGTATAGTTCGTTGTTCACGCGGAGCGCGACGATCGTATGGGGGCATGACTGGAAGCGCTTGGCGATGGAGGTTCCCGTTACGGGAGAGTCGAACGTGGTGACTGAATTATCCGGGAAGGTGATCGAAAAAGGCTGCATTGGTTCCTCCTGTCATTTCGTCTATTATACCATGAAATGACGGGGAGAACACGCAAACAAGCGGGTCCAGAGGGACTCGAACCCCCTACCTACTGCTTAGAAGGCAGTTGCTCTATCCGGATGAGCTACGATCCCGGATCGGGATGAAGGGATTCGAACCCCCGATCTTCTGGTCCCAAACCAGACGCCTTAGCCCCTAGGCTACATCCCGCAGACAAAAGGCATTTTAAGGGTTTAAGAATCGCGTGTCAAGGCGAGCCATACTCAGCCCTGCATCCCCTCTAGGCCGTCCTTGACGGGAAAGAGGTGCAAGTCCGGCAGGGTGAAGGTGTGGTCGGCGTTATACGCGGTCCTAATCGTGGTTTCGCTCGTGATCCCGATCTCGAAGAAATACTCGATGGGGTCGTAGCCCTTTTCCTCGACGTGAATCTCGAAGGGAAATACGCGCTTGATCCCGGTCTTTTCCGCGCTGATCGGCTTAACCCAAAAGGTAAAGGTCCCCGGCGTGTGCTCTGTGATGAGGTACGGGTTTTCCCAGGACATGTCGAGCGAGACCGCGCGTTTCGACTCGAGGAGCAGCGAGACCGAAATGTTTTTGACGGGCTCGAACGTGACTCCGTCGAGTATGCGTCCGACGAACGTCGGGAAGTTAAACACCGGTACGTTCGGCAAATCGCCCATGGTTTCCGCGTGGGGTCGTTTGCTGGAGAGTACCTGCTTCATCCCCTCAAGGCAGAGGCGGCTTACGTCGGCCGACTGCTGCGAACGGTCGATCGAATCCTCTATCTGCGAATACGCGAGACCGCGCCCGGATTTGATATAACGGGGAGGGAGGCGATTAAGGACGTAGCAGATGGTGTCCAGTCGGCATTGGCTGCAGCTGCAGGTGAGCCAGGGAGCCTTGGAGGCCCGGGCCTTTTCGAAAAGGTCGTTTACCTCGTTGAACACCAGCTCTTCCATGAGATTGTGAACGTTCATCGTCTACACCCCCGTAACGGATCTTCTTCCATAAGAGTTTAACCTAGATGGAGGCATTTCGCAAGTTTCGCCGCGATGTCGGGGATGCCTTCCGCCGCCTTTCCTATTCGAGGGGCGACGGCGACGCGTAACATTCTGAGCGATTCCGTGAATCGCGCGACGGTTCCCGCGGAAAAAACGGTCGAGCTTTCCGTGAAGTGTTTTCCCTCGTCGACGACGAACAGATCGCTCTCGAACGAAATTCTCTCCGGGATATCTATGATGACGTCCACGAAGGCGACTGGCAGGGATGTTTCTTCCGCGAGGAATCGCGCGATGTCCTTTTCCGCCTCGGAGCGGATCGCGAGGTTTTCTAGCCGCGCGTGTTCCGGATTATCCTGCCTGAACGGAATCTCGCAAAGAACCCGATAAAACGCGCGTTCGCGCACGCCGATAGCGAGTGCTCTCTCGGGGTAGTCGAGCGACCCCACGAGTCCGTAGATTCCCTCGTCGTCCTGCTCGTAAAGGCGTTCGCTTTGAATGAGCCCGTTCTGTAGCGCGGCGAAGATCGCCTTTTTCATCATGGCCGTCGCGATGCGAACCTGCCTGTGCCAGTATACCGACCGATACATAAGATACTTCGAGAACAGCACGCTTTCGATGGACATGATCGCCCTCGAGTCGATGACGATTCCATGGTCGATATCGGGCATAATCCGCGAAAGTATGAAATCGGTATCCTGCAGCCCGTACGGCACGCCGCAGTAATACGCGTCCCTGTTAAGGTAGTCCAGTTTGTCCGGATCGAGGACACCCGAGAGAAGATGACGATAAAAAACCGTTTCCTTATCCGCGGCCATCCCCGGCGCGACCGTTCCCGTTTTATCGATTATCGACGCGACCATGAACGGGTCGGCGCCCGAGGCTCTCACGGCCGAGGCGAGCGGTTCCTTGAGTATGAGGCGCGCGGTCAGGATCTCGTGGTCCTCGAGCGGGAGTTCCTTGAGCGAGTGGGTGAATGGAAAGTGCCCCAGATCGTGGAGAAGGGCCGCCGCGAGGAAGGACATAGTCCCGCTTTCGGTGACCCATTTATCCGCGCCGCGCGAGCGGAGCGCGTCGAGAATTCGTCGCGCGAGGTGATAGACGCCGATCGAGTGCGAGGCGCGGGTATGCGTCGCGCCAGGGTACGCGCACTCGGTGGGCCCGAGCTGGCGGATGCGGTAGAGCCTAAGGAAAGGCGCGGTCAGCGTTATGTCCCGCAGGGCCGGCGTGAGCCATACGTGCTTCCACACCGGGTCCCTGACGGCAACGCTGAAATCCGACTTGTCTCGGGGTAAGGCCGTACCCATCGCTATTCCGCGTCCTTACGGAAAGCGGTTATTGCCCGCCTGAGCGTGTATACGCGGCGAGTCCGCCTAAAAGGAGAATCTTGCGCGAGCGGGGATCAAGGTCGTTCTTCGCGGTAAACGCGAGTCCGTCGGAATCGCGTCTTAGCGTGAACGGGGTTCCATTCTCGAGCGATTGCTTGATTCCGGAGAACGTGATCGAGTCGCCTTGCGACAGCTTTCCGTATACGGAGGGATCTTCGAGCACGAGCGGGACAATCCCGTAGTTTATGAGGTTCGCCTTGTGGATGCGCGCGAAGGATTTTACGATCACCGCTCGCACGCCAAGGTACATCGGCGCGAGCGCGGCGTGCTCGCGCGAGGAACCCTGACCGTAGTTTTCGCCGCCGAGCACGAAGCATCCGGATCCGGCTTTCGCCCTCGCGTAGAAACCGGTATCCAGTCGCTCGAAGGTGAACTTCGAGATCTCGGGGATATTCGAGCGCAGGGGAAGTACCTTCGCGCCCGCGGGCATGATGTCGTCGGTCGAAACGTTGTCCCCTGCCTTCAGCATGAGCGGAAGGGTGAGCGAGTCGGCAAGCTCGGGCGACGCGGGGCACGGCTTGATGTTGGGCCCGCGGATGATTTCTACTTTCAGCGCCTCCGCGAGGGGAAGCGGGGGGATAAGCATCCCGTCCTCGTGGGCGCAGGCCGCGTCGGGGGCTCGGAACGAGGGAAGGTTGGCCTCGATGTCCTTCGACGCGGAAACGGGATCGGATATGACGCCGGTAATGGCGGCGATCGCGGCGGTTTCGGGCGACACGAGGTAAACCTCGGCGTCGGGCGTGCCTGAACGGCCCTTGAAATTGCGGTTAAAGGTGCGGAGCGTTACGCCCGCGGAGTTCGGCGCGAAACCCATGCCGATGCACGGGCCGCACGCGCTTTCGAGGATGCGGAATCCCGCGCGGATAAGCTCCCCGAGGACGCCCGTCGATTCGGCCTGCATGAGCGTCTGGCGGCTGCCGGGCGCGATTCCCGCCTCGACGCCTTGCGCGATTTTCTTTCCCTTCACGATGGCCGCGACCGCGGTAAGGTCCGCGAGCGAGCTGTTCGTGCAGGAGCCGATGACTACCTGGGTTACTTTCTTTCCGACTAGATGCGAGATCGAGTCGACCGCGTCGGGCGAGTGCGGGCACGCGGCCAGCGGCTCGAGCGCGGCAAGGTCGATCTCGATTAGTTTATCGTAGGAAGCTCCCTCGTCTGCGCCCATCGCGACGAAGTCCCCTCCGCGTCCCATCGACTCGAGGAACGCCTTCGTCCGATCGTCGGACGGGAATATACTGCAGGTCGCGCCGAGTTCCGCGCCCATGTTGGTTATCGTCGCGCGCTGCGGGACGGTGAGGTTCTGCACTCCCGGGCCGAAGTATTCGTATACGCTTCCGACGCCGCCCTTGACCGTTTCGCGGCGAAGCACCTCAAGGATGACGTCCTTGGCCGAAACGCCCGCGCGGAGCTTGCCGGTAAGCTTGACGCCAAAGACGCGCGGCATGGAAAGATGGAACGCGCCGCCGCCCATCGCGACCGCGACGTCGAGCCCTCCAGCGCCGATCGATATCATGCCGATACCGCCGCCGGTCGGGGTGTGCGAGTCCGATCCGAGCAGGGTCTTTCCCGGAACGCCGAAACGCTCAAGGTGAACCTGATGGCAAATCCCGTTACCCGCGCGCGAGAACCATAGACCGTAGCGCGCCGCTATGCTCTGGAGGTAGCGGTGATCGTCCATGTTCTTAAAGTCTTCCTGGAGGGTGTTGTGGTCGATGTAGGATACCGAAGTCTCCGTCCGGACGCGGTCGATGCCTATCGTCTCGAACTGAAGGTAGGCCATGGTGCCGGTCGCGTCCTGGGTCAGCGTTTGGTCGATGCGGATCGCGATATCGGATCCCCTGGGCGGAAGCGAGGCGGGCTCGACAAGGTGCTTCTGAAGGATTTTCTCGGTAAGCGTAAGGGCCATTGGTTTCTCCTGCAAGGAAAAGTTTATGTGTGCTATGGGGGTACTGTACCGCGTTGACCCAAGATTGTCCATATACCGTCGGGTATGGTATACTCCCAATGACCATGATTAAAAACGTTTCCGTCCTGAAAACCTCATTCGCGTGCTTATGCTGCGCCCTTGTCATGCCTTTCGCCGCCGCCGATTCCGGCACGGTACGAGAGCATGCCTCGACGCATTTTGACATGCAGCAATGGTCGACGCCGCGCGAGTATCAGCCCGCCATCGCGATGGAAGGCAGTGCCGTTCCCGGCGGAAACGAAACCTTCGCGTCGCTCGGCGCGGACAGCGAGTCCGGCGTGCCCGCCCTTTACCCGACGATCCCGGATCTTGGTCCGCTCGATTACTCCGAAATCAATCAAGGCTTATTGGACGTCCTAAAAAAGCTATCGCAAGGATTCATAGACCAAAAAATCGACGCTGCCCTGTGCAGGCCCGGAAGGGACTTCCTTCCCGTGATCGCGGCCTATCAGCTGGAAAAACTCCCAATGGTGGATCAGTCCTTTTTTTCCCGTCCCATACAGAGCGAGGCCGGTAACTACGCCGTGACTTATCGGCTTAGGTTTTCGCCGGATACCGAGCGGCAGGGACCAAGCAATCTCCTTGTGCGCGTGACGGCAAGTCAGATTAAGGAAAACTGGTATATCGACGAAATCGTGTTCGACGGGAAAGGCTATGCAGAGTCCTCTCGGAAGGATTGAGTCCGAGCACATCGCGCGCGAGCTCGCGGAAACGCTGCCGTCCCTTCGGCTGCAGTTTGGCGACTCGTGCTCGGGGGTCGCGCAAGGCTCCTACGCGATAGCGGGCGGCTATCTCGAGCTGATTAGCCCGGTAAGCGGCGCGTTTGACGGGCGCAGCGTTCGCGTTCATTTTTCGCATCAGCGCAGCTCTGTGTCTTTCGCGAGCGTGGCCGAGATCGATTCGCGATCTCGTTTTCGCGCGAGGATACCGGCTGAATTCAGCAGGGAGGAACCTCGCGGCGCGTCTCGCGATGGGGCGCGTACCCTTCGATCGATCTCGTTTTATCTCGGGCAGAACGCCCTTAAGGCGATTCCCTCTCGCGCCTTCCCCTTGGACGATATTTCTGGGACGATCGAGTTTACGCCCGCGATGGACTCAAGGATGCGGGCGCTCTCTGCGGCATGCGGCTTTCCTTCCGACAGATTCCTCATGGGCTATAGACTTATCGAGGTTCTATCCGGCATTCGCGAAAGCGAATCCGAGGAATTTCGCGAGGGAAGCGCGCGCGC
>DAOPXQ010000078.1:0-9248 GCA_035352395.1 Treponemataceae bacterium
GGCTCGCGCCGTTCTGCATGCAGTTCCTCGGCGCGTGCATGTCGCTCGTGACGAACAATCTCATCCAGGCAATCTCGGGGAATTTCGGGCTTGCGGTCGCGGGCTCGGTGTTCAGCGTGTATTTTCTTCTCATCATGCCGCTCCAGGGCACGAGCACCGGCATTCAGCCGATCATCGGATACAACTTCGGCGCGGGCCTTCACGACCGCGTGCGGAAAACCGTGAATGCCTCGCTCGCGTTTACCTTCGCGATCTGCGTCGCGGAAACCGCGCTCGCGTACGCGTTCCGCCATTCGCTCGGCGGGCTCTTCACGAGCGGGGACGCGGGACTGGCGTCTGCCTGCGCGCGCGGACTCTCGCTGATCCTGCTCGCCTTTCCCGTCATGTGCGTGCAGTTCGTCGGCTCGAGCTACTTCCTCGCGACCGGCAACGCCAGGAGCGCGCTCGCGGTAAACCTGTTCCGCTCTCTCTCCGTGCTCGCGCCGCTATTCTTGTTGTCCGCTCGTTTCGGCATGGACGGGCTCTTCGTCGCGTATCCCGTCACGGACTTCGCGGTTACGATTCTCTGCGTGTTCTTGCTTGTGTCGGGAATGAGGGTGAAGGGGAAGGCAAAAGTTGCGGAGGCGAAAGTCGCCGAGGCGGAAACCGCTCGCGCTTGAGGCTTTTGGAAGGTAGGCCGCCGGAAGGAAAACTTTTACAAAAGGTGTCCTTCCGGCATTTCCTATTATTCTGATTTCACGAGTCGGGCTAGTTCGCGGCCGCGTTCCTTAAGGAGGGCAAGGTCTTCCTTGGTCGGAGCTCCCTGCCATTCAGCGGACTCGACGCTCGTCCATTTGAAGTTCGCGATTTTCTCGTCGTATTCTTTTTTCGCGCCGCCGACCCAGCCCCAGCTGCCCAGGCGGAGGACTTTTTTTCCGGTGAAGTGCTTGCGTTCGAACAGGTCGAGTACGTGCGCCATCGGCGGGAACATCTTGTATTCGTAGGTGGGCATCGCGAGCACGAGGCCGGACGCGCGAAAGGCGTCGGCGAGGACGAAGCTCGCGTCGGTGTCGGGAATTTGATGGATGGTGTAGGGGACTTTTTCCGCTTCGATGCCCGCGATGACGGCGTCGAGTCCCTGTTTGGTGTATCCGTACATCGAGCCCCATATCACGCAAATTTCCTTTTCGCACGGAGAGCCGGTGTTATAGCCCGCGAACCGCGCGTACCTCGCGACGATCTCTCCGGGATTCTTGCGCCATACGATGCCGTGGCTTGGCGCGACCGTCTTGACCGGAAGATCCTTGAGCTTATCCAGGGCCTTCGTCACGAACGTGGAGAAACTCGCGACGATGTTCGCGTAGTAGCGGAGCGACTCGCGCTCGTAGAACGCGTGCTCGTCGGCCGTGAATTCGTCGTCGAACACGCGGTCGCCGAGCGAGCCGTAGGACCCGAACGCGTCGCAGGAAAAAAGGATTCCGTTCGCGCGGTCGAAGGTCATCATTGTCTCGGGCCAATGGATGTTCGGGGTCTCGAAAAACTCGAGCGTCTTTCCGGCCCCAAGCTCGAGCGTGTCGCCCGTCTTTACCTCGCGGAGGTTTTCATTGATCTTGAAGAAGTTTCGCACGAGCGCGATGCCTTTCGCGGTCGCGATAAGCTCGACCTTCGGATTGCGCCTGCGCAGCTCGGTGAGGAACGCGGTATGGTCGGGTTCAAGGTGGTTAAGCACGACATAATCGAGCGTCTCGAAGGAAGTCCCCGCCGTGGCGAGCTGAGCCTCGAACTGATCGATTGAATGAGACCAGTCCTTCGCGAGGTCGACGAGAGCGGTCTTGTCGCCCTTGACTACGTACGAGTTGAGCGTAACCCCGTGAGGGATCGGCCAGATGCCCTCGAAGCGGGCTGATGTCTTAATGTCTGCGTGAATGGCGTAGACGCCGTCGGTTATGTCATGGGCGTTCATAAATCGTCCTCCGGTTAAATATATTGATTAAATATACCCTTGCTTGGGTCGGATGGCAACTGATAGCGACGTTTGCCTGTTTCTGATAGAATCGGCCGCATGAAACTAGCCCTCGCGCCCATGGCTACGCTGAGCCACGCGCCGCTTCGCGCGCTGATCCATCGATACGGCGATCCCGACGAGTACTTTTCCGAGATGATTCACGCGCCTTCGTTCGTCGCGGGCGGAAGGTTCGAGTCCTGGTACGTTCGAAGCGAGCCGTGTCCCGACCGAATGGTCTGGCAGCTGACCGGCAGCGACGAGGCCACGATCGTCCGCGCGGCGGAGCTCCTATTGTCGCATGGCGGAATCGGTATCGACCTTAACATGGGCTGCTCTGCGCCGGATATCGCGCGGTTCGGGGCGGGAATCGCCTGGATGTCGAAACCTCTTGCTGAGGTATCGAGCCTCGTGTCGAGCGTCCGCCGCACGACGCTCGTTTCCGGGGGACAATCCCCGCGGCTTGGGGTTAAGCTACGTCTTGGCGAGACGGAGGACTATCCGCGGCTCGTCGAGTTTTGCCGGATGCTTGCGGACTCGGGCGCCGATATCGTTACCCTGCACCCGCGCGTACGACGCGATAAATACGGGCGCCCAGCCAGGCGGGAATTCGTCGGCAGGCTCGCCTCTGATCTGTCGATTCCCGTCTACGGTAACGGCGATATTAGATCGGCCGCCGACGCGCTTGATTTTATGGAACGCTCTCCCTGCGCCGGCTTGATGGTCGGTCGGGGCGCCGTCCGTACCCCATGGATTTTCGGCGATATCAAGCGCGCGGAGAAAGCCCGCGCGGAAAATGCAGGGGCCTGCGATGCCGGTACCGGCGAAAGTTCCATCGGCGATATCGACCATCTTGAGGTCGCGCGCTTTTTTATCGACGCGCTTTTGGAGGGACAGCCGCCAGAGTTTTGGATATCCCGCGCGCACCGATTTTTCTTTTACTACTGCGAGAATTTCTCGTTTGCCCATCATATCAAGATGAAAATACAGAACGCCGAGACGACTGACGCGATGCTTGCCGAGCTTGAACGCTATTTCGACGAGGTTCCGCAGGATCGCATTTTGGCAAGGGCTTGAAACGCCGGGAATGACGCTTCGCGCAAAACGCCGCCGCGAGCAAGACCTCGCCGCGAAACCGGGCAAAAAAAAGGCTCCCGCATGCGATCGTTCGCGCGGGAGCCGTCGTAAGGATAATCCCTACATTCGCATTCTGTTTAGCGTAACGGGAATAATTCCTTGAAGCTCTCGAGGATTACGCCGCTCGCGGGGCGCGCGTCGATGTCCGTCAGCTTGTCGATCTTTTTGTAGTGATCGATGAGCGGCGCGGTTTGCGAGCGATACACTTCGAGCCTTTTTGTGATCGACTCGATCTTGTCGTCCTCGCGGATGAAGAGTTCTCCGCCGCACTTGTCGCACTTGCCCTCGACCTTGGGTTTCATGAAGCTGACGTGATAGTTCTGGCTGCAGGTTTTGCAGACGCGTCGGCCGGACAGCCGTTCGACGACGTCCTTGTCCGAGATGTCAAAGTTGACGGCGGAATCGATTTTCACGATGCTGGCGAGGGCCTCCGCTTGGGGGATGGTGCGGGGAAAACCGTCGAGGATGAACCCGTTCTTCGCGTCGTCCTTGGCTAGGCGCTCGCGGACGAGCTCGATGGTGATGTCGTCCGACACGAGCTGGCCCGCGTCGATGATCGCCTGGACCTTCAGGCCGAGCGGTGTTTTTTCGCGAATCGCGGCGCGGAAGATCTCTCCGGTCGAGATATGCGGGATACTATACAAACCGGCGACGAGAGCCGCAAGCGTTCCCTTGCCTGCTCCGGGCGGGCCCAAAAAGATAAGTTTCATCAAGTACTCCTGGATTGGAATACTTCTATGATACTGAATCCAAAGCCATGAATCAAGGGGGAGGGTATCCGCGGGAAGGCGATCGCCCGTACCCCGCGGATTTTGTGCGATTAGAACGCCTTAAGGTCGAAGAGCTTAATGGAATACGAGGGTATTGGCTGCCCGATCGTCTGGAAGGAGATTTTAACGATATTCGCCGGGTTGAATTTCTTCTTCGCGCCCCAACCTTCTTGCGTCAGATCGGAGAATTTTACGGTGATCTCCTTGGCGTTGTCCGTTGGCGCGACGAAGACATAGCCGTACATATCGAAATCGGTAATGTCGGAGGTTTCGATCTTGACGCGGTATTTCTTCCCGTCGCCTTTCGTCTTGAAAGTGATCCCCTTGCCGGTTTTAAGGATTTGAAGTGTTGACGCGTCGGGGGTAACGGCTATGCCGATGAATCCATATTGGTATTTCGTGGTTACGGCGCCCGTCGCGCTGAAAACCAGGTAATCCTTTCCGCCGAATGATTCAGTCGCGCTCGCGAGTTTGATCGTCGAGTTTCCGCCATTGCTGGTGTCGTTATAGGCATTCCATTTTCCCGGATCGGTGAAGGTTTGTGCCCCGGCGAAGACCGCGCAGAATGCGGCAATCAGGGATCCGATAATAATCCTTTTCATCATCTCTTATCTCCTATCGTGTTAGTTTCTACAAGCAATTAAAGTTACTAAATGATCACATTGATAGCCCTATATGTCAAGAAAAACTTCGCATGGCAAATAAAAAGCCCCTGCACTAAACTTTAGCGAGGGAGAAGCGTCGCATGCCGTTAAAAAGGACGATTGTTTATTTCTGCGGCGTGATATGCGCCCTGATGGTCTACGTAATTGCCTCTTTCCTCAAAATCGGAGTGTTGGCCGATTTCCTTTCTCCGGTAGTTTTCATGATCACGGCGGTCATTTTCATTCGCGGGGCGAAATTCGCGCGCGGATACTCGCTTGCGTGGTATCTCATTGCCGTGGGATACTTGGCGTTCGCCGCGGGCGACGTTTGGTGGGCCGTGGATGATTATCTTACGCAGCTTGATCCAGCCGAGGACGTTCCTCTCATGTATTGGTATTTCCTGACGAACGTCTTTCTGCTTGGCAGCGTACTGTATGTTTCCTTTAAGAATCGAAAGGTGTGGTCGTCGCTCCAGTTTTTCGTGGACGAGATTGCCCTGTGCGCCATGATAGCGGGATTCCTTTATTACGTTTTCTTCCACGGTGACGTCAGCTCCTATTTACGAACCGATCATGAGGCCATTTCCTCGTTCCTCTACCTCGTATGCGATTTACTGTTGATATCCTTCGTGGTGTCGGTAATGCTGTCGCTGCGACTCGTCAAGTCCTTGCGCTTCTTCGTGGTGTTCGCGATCGGAGTCCTCGTTTTCGCGGTGGCGGATTGCTTCTATGTCTATGCCGTTTTCAATGAGTCCTTCGTACCCAATTCGATGATCGACGTCGGATATTCCCTGTCCGCCGCGATTATGGGCGTCGGCGCCATAATGCATCGCGAACATCCCTATTCGCCCCCATTGGACGAAAGCGTGGCGGATACCTCGCGCGGCGTGATCAATCGGGCGTTGGTCGTCATTTTTATCCCGGTTCTCGCGATCCTTTCCGGCCGCGTCTCGATGGAAGGCATCGCTCTTTTCGCGGCGATCGTCCTTTTCCATCAGGGGATCAGCCTCGTGATCAGAAAACTGTTCGCCCGCGAAATGGAACTGGACGAGAGGCGACGGGAGGCCGCCTATCTTGAGGCGACGATAGCCGATAGGACTCGCGAGCTGAATATCATGAACCAGACGTTGGAAAACCTGGTAAGGCGCGACGCGATTACCGGTTTGTTCAATAGAAAATTCTTTATGGAATCTATCGATCAATGGATGCAAAAAGCCTCGTCAGACGAGCATATTTGGCTTCTCATCATCGACTGCGATCGATTCAAATCGATCAACGATACCTATGGGCATGACGTCGGCGACCAGGTTCTCCGCTTTATCGGTCGGAGACTGGATGGGCTCTCGAACGATCGGACTCTCATCGCCCGTCTCGGAGGAGACGAGTTCGGCATCGCGGGCCTTCGCCAGGAAAGCGAACCCATCCAGCCGCTTCTGCATTCCATCAATGTGCTGAACGCCCAAGCCGTCTCCGTCAGGGACTTTTCCGTTCGCGTCGGCATGAGCGCGGGCGTCGCCGTATGGCCATCCGACGCGAAAAACCGAAGCGACCTTATGCGTCACGCGGATATCGCGATGTACATCGCCAAGGAACGCGGCATAAACGGCGTCGCGTTTTTCGACCATTCGCTGAACGCAGTCGTCGAGCGGAAAAACCAGATTGACATAGCGCTGAAACAAGCGGTGATCGTGAAGGAGTTTTCCGTCGTCTATCAGCCGCAGGTTACCGTCGGCGGGAGGAAGCTCGCCGGTATGGAGGCGCTGGTCCGCTGGAATAGTCCCGAACTGGGATTCGTACCGCCGGACGAGTTCATCGCCATCGCCGAGGAGAACGGGATCATCCTCCCGTTGAGCGACTGGATACTGCGGACATCCTTGGCGCAGATCGCCGCCTGGAACGCCAGGTGCCATGGCGATCTTGCCATGAGCATCAATATATCTCCCCTGCAGCTCGAGGAAGAGGATTTCATCCAGAGAATCGACGAATACGTCAAGGAATATTCCATCAAGACCGAATGGATAAACTTGGAGATAACGGAACGTTGCGCGATGAAAAGCGAGTCGTTCATCGTCCGAATTTTCGATCAGCTTGCGGCGCGCGATATATCGATCTCTATCGATGACTTTGGCACCGGTTATTCCTCGCTGAGCTATCTGAAGAAATTCGACGTCGATTACCTCAAGATCGCCAAGCAGCTAGTCGATGGGGTCGCGGTCAACGATACCGACGCGCAGATCGTGCAGGCGATAATCTCCATGGCGACCGCGATGAACCTAAAGACGATCGCCGAGGGCGTTGAGGACGAAGCCCAGTTCCGCGTGCTGGAATCGCTCGGCTGCGACGAGATTCAAGGGTATTTTTTCGGTAAGCCGGCAAGCCCCTCCGAGTTCGAGAAACGCTACCTAACGGGATCGTTCGAGGATACGCTCGAGTAGCGACTTAGCTCGCTTATTCGCCGCGAGTGACCGTGACGATCGCCGTTTCGAATTCCCAGGTAACCGGCCCTTTTCGCGCGATCGCCTCAAGCTTGCGCGCGAACGCCGCGCGGGCTTCCTCGCCAAGGCTTTCCGCGATCGCCGCGCCATAGGCGGAGTCCGTCGGGTTCAGCCATCGCTCGATGTCTTCCTTCGTGACGCGCCTCGGTTCCTCAAGGCGAATCCGCCTGGCATTCACGCGCATCCCATCATTCTCGAGTCTTGACTTGAACGTCTCGTCGTCCCAAGCGAAGGCGGGCGTCGCGCCGCTCGAATAGAGCTTTTCTTCCGCGCCCTCGATTGCCGTGAGCTCCGGGTCGTCTTTCGCGAGTAGGCGGGATAGCCGCATGCCGAGTCTCGGCACGCGCGCGGAAAAGACGACACTCCCTCCTGGGGCGCAAACCGCGAGAGCGTCGCGCGCGAAGGCCGCGAGGCTTTCCTCGGTAAACGCCGGATCCCGCGCGAGAACGCGGTCGAAGGGAACGTCGAACGTGGGCATCGTGCCGCTTTCCGCGACCGCGAGGACCGGTCTATCAATGTCGTCAAGCGTCGCCGCGTACTGATCGAGCAGCGCCTTCCCCTTGTCCGAGGCGCACAAGCCCGTCGTGAACCCTTCCGGCGCGCGGCGACCCGCTTCCCATACCAGCAGTCCGTCGTCCGCCCCTGCGACGAGTATTCGGTGATGGCGGAGTATCCCCGCGGCCTCGACGATCTCCGTCCTCAGCGCGAGCAGCGTGGCGGACTTTCCCGAATCGAGCCTTCTCGTCCATTCGTCGCGCCTCGTGCCCCCGGGGCTGAAGGTGAGCATCTCGTCATGCTTCGTCGTGTCCTCGATTATCGCCGCGATCTGCAGTTCCCGGCGCGTTAGGACCTCGTCGCGGATCGTTGCCTCGTATCCCTGCACGGACGGCGTGTAGAACACGCGCCCGACGAGTTGGTCGGGCAGGTATTGCTGCGCGGCCCAATGCTCGCGGTAGGTATGCGGGTATATGTATCCCTCTCCGTGCCCAAAGCCCTCCGCGTCGCGGTTCCCGTCGCGCAGATGGTTAGGCACTTCCGCGTCCTCGCGCTCGACCGACGCGAGCGCGTCGAAGAACGCCATCGAACTGTTCGATTTCGGGGCCGTCGCGAGGTAGAGCGCGGCGTGCGCGAGATGATACCGTCCCTCGGGAAGCCCGACGCGGTCGAACGCAGCGGCGCAGCTTTCCACGACGCCGACGGCGTGCGGGTCGGCGAGTCCCGTGTCCTCGCACGCCGAGATGAGCATGCGCCGGAAGATAAAGCCGGGATCCTCACCGGCGGCGACCATCCTGGCGAGCCAATACATCGCGGCGTCAGGATCGCGACCCCGGAGGGATTTGATGAACGCGCTGATGACGTCGTAGTGGTAGTCGCCGTCGCGATCGTAGAGCACGACGCGTTTCTGGATGCTTTCCTCGGCCGTTTGCGTGTCGACGGGTATTTCCGCGCCTGGCTCGGGAGGCCAGCTCGGCACCGAGGTCTCGACGGCGAGCTCGAGCGCGTTCAAGAGGCTGCGCGCGTCCCCGGACGCGGTATCGACGAGGTGCTCGAGCGCGCCCGGCGCGAACGAGACTTTCCACTTTCCGTATCCGCGCTCTTTGTCGGCAAGAGCCGCCCGAGCGGCCTTTGTCAGGTCTTCGGGAGTCAGGGGCTTTAGCTGAAAGACGCGGCTCCTGCTGACGAGCGCCTTGTTAACCTCGAAGAACGGGTTTTCGGTCGTCGCGCCGACTAGGATGATCGTGCCGTTCTCCACCCAGGGCAACAGCGCGTCCTGCTGCGCCTTGTTCCACCGGTGAACCTCGTCGACGAAGAGAATGGTCCTTCTGTTGTAGAGTTTTCGCTGATCGTCCGCAACGGCGATGGAGTCGCGGATCTGCTGCACGCCCGCGAGCACCGCGTTCAGCGTGACGAAATTACTCGCGGTATGGTTCGCGATCACACGCGCGAGGGTTGTCTTGCCCGTGCCCGGCGGGCCGTAGAATATTACCGACGTGAGCTGGTCCGCCTGGATGGCGCGGCGCAGCAGGCGGCCGGGACCGACAATGTGGTCCTGGCCGATGTACTCGTCGAGGTTTCTCGGCCGCATGCGCGCGGCGAGCGGCTCATGGCTTGTCTTTGAATCTGAAAATAGGTCCATGCGCTTCAGGCGCCCGTTCCGTCAGCTTTCCCGGTTCCAGTTAGCCCTGGTCTCCGGGTAATATCCCCAAAGCCCATCGAAGGT
>DAOPXQ010000079.1:0-9237 GCA_035352395.1 Treponemataceae bacterium
CCGTTCCTTTTCTAATCTCATCTTCCATCCTGTCTGAGAACCTGCTAAATATCCGTTGAGGATTTTTTTTGAGGATTTTTTTGACTAATGCTTCGGGACTGTGACTTATTTCATTCAAAATGAACATGGGTATCTGCGGGTACTCAGGCAGCAGTTCATAGTAGGCATTGATCCAATTTTCTATCATCTCCTCAAAAGGCATGTCTGAGTTTAATGCGGAGAAAACCCTGTTTGCAAGAACTTTTGTAAGATAACGGTAATACAGGGTGCTTAATTTCGGACTGATCGTATAGGCAATGCGATTGATGATCGCTGAATAAAAAACACATGCGGCAACGCAGGTCGCCGTGAAGATCAAGACCATTTATACCTCCAGTCGGACATCCAAGTTAAAAATATACGGGATAAAACGCATTAAGGATACAGGAAATTTTCCACGCGCGTAACGACCTGAGATAACGGAGCGAAGCACTTTTGCGTTTCCGGGAGACTCTGTATAAAGAGCGAACCATATCGCTTGGCGAGCAATCGACGGTCAAGCACCGTGACGGTTCCCCGGTCGGTCTTTCGCCGCATAAGCCGTCCAAAGCCCTGCCTGAAGCGCATAACGGCCTCGGGAAGGCTCAGTTCCATGAAAGGGTTCCCGCCCGAGGACTCGATCGCCTCGGAACGCGCCGCATGCACCGGGTCGTTCGGCACGCGGAACGGCAGTTTCGCGATAATAACGTGCAGCAGGGTATCGCCCGGCGCGTCGACGCCCTCCCAAAAGGAATCCGTCGCGAACAGCACGCTCGACTCATCGTTGCGGAATGCCTCTAGAAGCCTCGTGCGGTCGTCGTCGCCTTGCTTCAGTATGGCTATCCCGAGCGGCGATAAAGCCCTTCGGGCAACCTCGCACGCCGATTTAAGCGACTCGTACGAGGTAAACAGGACCAGGGCATGGCCCGCGGAAGCCTGAAGAAGCGAGACGATCGCGGTCTCGATATACGCCTGAAACCCCGAATCCTCGGGTAGGGGGGCGTCGTCCGGTATGGCCAGCAACACGTTTTTCGAGTAGGGAAACGGCGAATCGTAGGATCCCGAGATTACCCGGCCATCCTCAAGAAACGAGACGCCGGTTCGGTTCATCCAATAAGCGAAACTAGACGCTATTCGGAGCGTCGCGGACACGCATACCACGGTGCGGAACGGCTCGAATACGCCTCCCTTCATCATGGAGGCGATTGATAGCGGGGTTTGCACGAACCGGGGGTACCAGATTCCCTGCTCCGCTCGCCCTCGCTGAATCAGGCGATTCTTCTCGATCCAGAAAATCGACTCAGGGCGTTCGCTCCACTCGCAAAAGTGCAGGCACAGGGTTCCGACGAACTCAAGGCGCCTCAGCGCGAATTTGGACTCCCACACGATCGGGTCGTCCTGACTCTCCTCGGCGATTCCCTCGAGCACGTTTCTGATAATCCCCGCGATTTCGGCGATCTTCGACCGAAGCTCGGAGAGCCGCTCGCGAAGCGGCAGGGACGAGGCCTCCGTCTTTCCAGAAAGCCTCCAGGACCCTTCGGAGCCCAAAAGCGAAAGGGCGCAATCCTCGAGCGCGGCGTACGAATCCTTTAAGTCGCTTATGGCGGCGAGCGCCGACTGAACCTCGCCTCCCGAGGAAGAAAGCCGCTCAAGGTAGATCAAGTGGCCGCCGACGGAACCGCGCCTTACCCGGTACAGGATATTGAGCTGCTTAAGAAGCTTGAAGCGCGTAAAGTATTCGGAGAAAAAGCTCGTCGCGGCGTCTTCCATCGCGTGGGCCTCGTCGAACACGATGTGGTGGAAAGGCGGCAGGACGGCCGTATCGTCGTATCCCGCGCCCATCATGCGGGCCTCGAGGTCCGCGAACAGCAGATGGTGGTTGACGACCAGGATCGAGGCGGAGGCGGCTTCCTTGCGTACCCGCATGATAAAGCAGGTTTCATGGCTCGGGCATCGCATCCCCAGGCACGCGTCAGACTCCGAGCAAATCCGCGACCAAACGGCCTCTTGCGGCATAAACGAAAGGTCCGAGCGGCTTCCGTCCGGCGTAGAGTCCGACCATTCGGCGATTTTGTTCAACTCGCCGGACTCATCGTCGAACAGGTCTTTCTCGCGTAATGCTTCGGCAAGCCTACGCCTACAGACGTAGTTTTGACGCCCTTTCAGCAGAACAGCCTTGACTTCCCGCCCCAGAATGCGGCGGGCCATCGGAATGTCCTTCTCCATCAATTGCTGCTGGAGGTTGATCGTTCCCGTGGAGATTACCACGCGATCGTCGTTGCCCAATGACCAAAGAATCGCCGGGATCAGGTACGCATAGCTCTTGCCGACGCCCGTACCGGCCTCGAAAACGCCTACCGACCCATCGTTAAAGGCGCGCGCCACGGATCGCGTAAGGGCGATCTGCGTTGGTCGCTCCTCGTAGGTACCGGATATTTCCGCCAGAGGCCCCGTTTCGCCGAGGTAAAATGCCGCCTCTTCTTCGTCGACGGGGTTTTTCGCGCGAGCGAGAACGGGAGGGACGACTACGTAGACTTCGGACGCGTCGTTATTGACGATATAGAACCCGAGCCCCGCTTCCGCTACCCGCCCGGCTATATCAAGGTCCGCGTCGCTTGGTTGAAGGGTTCCCGAAGGATGATTGTGGACGAGAACCTCGGCGCGGTCCACCGCGGATTGGATGACGGGCACGGCGCCCTCGTTCCCCCTCGCCGCGACCTCCGTCTCAACGAGCAGGCCCTCGCCGTCAAGCGTACCTATGAAAAAAACCTCGTTTCCCCGGGCTTTGGCTATTGCCGCCGCGATATATTCCCTGACGATGGGCGAGATAACGCTATCAATATCGGCCATGGAACACCTTCCCGATCGGCAAGTGAAAAAAAAAGGTAAGGACGAAAGTCCTTACCTTGCTGTCCTTATTCAAGACTGACATCTCCTAGGGGAATTGAACCCCTGTTGTCGGGATGAAAACCCGATGTCCTAACCACTAGACGAAGGAGACACGTGACGGTTAAACCGCAACGAAGCAATTTATACCAAAAAGGGGGGCCTCTGTCAAGGGTTAGACGATATCCAGCTTCTTCGCGATCATCAAACGCAGTGTCTTTTCGTCGTCCTTTGAATAACCGAGCGAAACCGCCTTGTCGAGATCCGCAAGCGCCTCGGTGAATAGGCCAAGGTGATAGTTCGAGTGCGCGCGCCTAAAATACACATAGGGCTGATACGGATTAAGCTCAAGCGATTTCGTGAACCGCTCGATGGCTTCCCCTTCCCGCCCCATCACCCCAAGAATGATGCCGATATAATAGTGCGCCCTAAAATTCGCGGGGTCCGCCTCCGCGCTCGCGTTGAAATCCGCCAAGGCCTTTTCATACGACGACTGCGAAAAATACGCCATCCCCCGATGTTTATACATGATGGAAAGCACCGTCGCGTTTGGTTTGGTCTCGATTATGCACGTATAGATCTCGATCGCGCGGTTCAAATTCCCGTTATTGTGAGCCTCTATCGCGTCGAGTATCATATCGTCGATCGTCCCTTGAACGTAGGGCGATATGGTGTCCGTGATATCGCTTGATTCCTCCAAACGCGGAGCGATATTCTCGGATCCCACGAGATCAGAGGACAGATCGGCCTTGCCATAGAAATCCCCGCGCCGTTTGTCGAGTTCTCGGTTCAGCTTGTTCTGGTAATCGCGAATCTCCTGAAAAATGATATCGGCCAAGCTGAGACTCGCGTTAATCGAGGCGAGCTTTCTTTTAAGCGGAAGGTCGAAGGGCGAGAATTCGGATTTATATACCAGTTCATGCTCGACCTCGGCCCAAGCGTCCTGAAGGATCGTTCGAACCTGAATCTCGAAAATGAGGTCTTTGGGCAGCTTAAGGTCTTTTTTCAGCTCAGGCGGAATCGCCAATAGGATGTGCGTGGACTCATAGCCAAATTCCCGGAACGTTCTGTCAGCGCCCTTTCGCTCGACCTCATACACGGAAAATTCGGTTTGCAATATTCTTTCCACGAGTCGAAGGTCTTCTAGGAATGCGCAGATTATGCGAATACCGATTATATCGGTGATTACCGGAAGATCGGTCGTGGTCGCCACGTCTTTGGGAAGCGTTCGGAGGAGTTTTCGATAATAGCTGGAAAAGCTTTTTACGCGCGATTTATACGTGGGAACCGAAGAAACCTTGATTACCGTTTTTAGTTTTTCCTCGATTCGGGCAAGGGCAGTAACAAAATCAGGCGTGTATGATGCATATTGTCCGGCAAGTTTATCCCTGTTGGGAAGCCATTTTGCCGGAATGTCCGGGTAAGCCATAACTCAACTATAGTGGCAAAACCCGGCTTTGACAACAGTAACTTTACCCTCATTTAAAATCAAAAAAGGGAACCATTGGTTCCCTTTCTTGATTTTTGCGAGGAAGTATTACTTCGTCTCGGCTGCAGCAGCGGCGCCGTCAGAGGGCTTGAAACCCTTCTCGGTAGCCATTTTTTCCTGCTCGAGGAAGCGCATTACCTGCACTCCACCAAAGCGGTTAACTTCATACTGCTTGTGATCCTGCTCGATCTTGGTCTGGATTCCCCAGAGATCCTCATCGGCAAAGTCACGGACGGTGTTCATAACGGCCTTGTCATAGATAATCTTGACGTCCTTGAAGTAACCGACGAAGTCCCCACCCTGGTGCATAGCATCGCGGGTAACGAGGAATCCGGCAAACTTCTGGAAGGGGAAAGCGGTGGGATATACCGGGTAGAGGCGAACTTCGCGGGTGCGAACTTCGGATACATACGCGGGATTCTGCCATACGAGCTCTTTCCAGCCGTCAAAATTGAGGTAGCCCATGAAATAGCGGTTCTCGTCGTTATTCTCGTCGCGGAGGATAACATAGAGCCCGTGGGGGAAGTTCATTCCGTAGGTATTAACCGCGATGGACTTAAGCACGCCGACGTTCTTAACGACGCCGTAGCCGTCCTCGAAGCGAGTCTTCTGGGTAGCCTTCTGCTCGGCAGTGGGCTCAGCGACCTTACCATCGTCACCGACAGTGGCCAGGGGCTCATAGCTCGGGATCTCGAACGGGGGCTTAATGAACGCGTTGGCGTTGGCATTCCAGGTGGGGAAGTTCACGCGCACGCCAATAAGGGACTGGCCGGCAAAGTTCTTTGCATTCTGGCTGACCGGAGCCGCAATGGCCTTGGAAACGGAAACGCTGGTTACGTTCCTAGCGGAAGAGTTCAGCACAACTTCCCAGGAAGTGAGGGCAAGAGAGGTTCTCATGAGAGCCTTCTGCTCTTCGGTGAAGGTTGCTCCCGCGACGGTGGAATAGTCCATAACGGTCTGCCTGTTGGCAGTCATTTTACCATCCGGTCCGGCGATGATATCCGCATTCAGCTTGTTAAAATCGATAAGTACAGCTTCTTCGGCAGTCGCGAAAGCGCCGACCATAAGAAGTGTAATCGCTACAAGTATGAATCTCCTTTTCATTATTTGCTCCTTTAATGCACGTATTGTAGCCAGTCAAGTTATAAGTATACGGAAGATACACCTTTTGTCAACGCTTTTTATTTTATTGAAATTGCGTCTTCGAAAGGATTTCTGCTGTATACCTCTATCCCGTCAATGTACAAATACATTTTATCAATATTTCTGAAATTTGTACAAACATTTTTTTTAAATAATGAAAATGCGCGTTCCTGGTCGACTATTGGGGCGATTGGGGAAAGCGCTTCGGGCGATATATTGACGTAAGCGGTACCTTTTCGGACAAAAGCCTGAATAAGCGAAGTGTTTTTTTCATATAAGGGCAACATTCCCGGTTCGCCGGGTCCCAGAAGCAACTCGGATACATAAAGGGAGAGTCGCGCATCCTGCCCTTTGACGTGGGGAATATACCGAATTTCGGTATGAACGTTTTTCTTCCCGGCCACCGGGTAATAAAAAACCGCCCGGTCCGTCCAAGAATGAAAGACGACTGAGAGCAACAGAATGAACATCAGGCCTACGCAAACCAAAAAAGCCGCAATTTGCGCGACAGGATGGGTCTCCTGTATCTTTTCGCCGGTATTCTTAAGAAAAGTCGTGATGAAAGCTATGAATTTCTTCATTGTATTGACGTAAAACCCCTAGAATTCTCAAAATGGGAAATAAATCCCGAGAGCCCATTATATATACCGCTTGCGCACTTCTGCAAGTACTCCGGATCCGCGAGCAATTTCGCTTCGGTGGGGTTACTGACAAAACCGAGCTCGACCAAAACGCTTGGCATTCGCGCGTTTCGCACGACAAACCAGGATTCCTCCTTCATGCCGCGGTTTTGGCTGAGTTTTCCAACCTGACCGTTCATCTCTTCCATGATATTTTTCGCTATCAGGATGCTTTCCGTGGTGAATTCCTCTTCCATCATGGTATTCAGGATCGGAAGGATATCCGAGTCGTTCGAATCGGTTTTATCGATAACCGTTCTACGGTAGTCGGGAGTCAGGTACCAAACCTCAAATCCGCTGGAACTCTGGTTAAACGCGGCGTTCGCGTGTATAGATATGTAGATAATCGCCTCATGGTCTGCGAGTTTGACCGAGTTGGCCATCTCCACGCGATCTTCCAGACTGGGATAGCTATCGCCCGAACGGGTCAGCAGTATTTGCTTGTCCGGATACTTGCCGCGTAGGCGCGCGAAAACGTCCTTCGCGACCGTAAGCACAATGTCTTTTTCCCTCAGGGAAACGCTTTTTCCGTTCACTGACGCGCTTCCAATCGCGCCGGGATCCTTTCCACCATGACCCGGATCGATAAGGATAGCGCCAACTCGATAGGACGGCGGCGGCGGAAGGGTCGCGAAAAATGAGCCCAGGCGGTCAACGAAGGCCTTTGTCAGGAAGACTTCGTTACCCATGAGCCGAGGGGCGTCAAGCATGGCGCATTTTCGGTAGTCAAAGAGTACCAGTTCATCGTCGGTGCGCAAACTGACCAGATGCCCGTCTCGGGCGAGAACGGCCGAACGCGTTAGGGGATCCCAGGAGATCTCGGCCTCGAGGGAACGGGCGGCGTCACCGAGGGATATCAACTGACTTTCGGCTCCGAGCCCATGTATCGCGCAGAGGAAAATCGAGACGCACAGGGCGATTCGCAACGCCTTAGCCATTCGCGCAGTCATATCGGTACAATACCGCCTGTAAGCCGCCGCGCGCAAGCGCCTCCCAATAGCGGGCGGCGTCGGACGCAATGGTCGACGAAGCGTCGGCCGCAAACGCGGCGGCGAGTCCCGGCTCGATGCAAACGGCTTGTTCGATCGTTTGAGCGATGGTCCTGCCCTGCCAGTCTCGCGCGGTGTCCATAAGATCGATCAAACCCGAGGGCACCGAGATGGCGTGATCCCTTAGGCGGTACGCGACGGTCGGCGTAAAGGAAATACCCAATGGCACGGCGAAGGCATCCGGAGGGAAAGCGCCGGGCCCGCGTAGGCCGCCCGCGAGGAAGGCCTCGGTTTCGGTGTTATTCGGCTCCAGCCGAACGACGATCGAACGGCACGCGTCCTCGGCGGCCTTGACGGCGAGTTCCCTTTCGGGCGCGCACGCGAGGCAGTTGCCGCACTTCTCGACGTTATTGACGGGAAAGGAAACGCGCGATCCGCGCTCGGCGCGCGGAAACACGTCGCGCATATACGGCAGCGCGCGAGCATCGTTATAACCGCTGACGGTTTTCACGATGCCGGGAATGGAAATCCACGCGCGCTCGGCCGAGGTCCAGTCATGCGAGGGCTCGAGGCTCGAGGGGCGTTTACCTACGCACAGATCGAGCGCCGCGCCGGTAAGGTCGATACCGGAAGAGTACGGGAAGGTCCAGCCGGACATGTAGCCGCCCGAAAGCCGCCCGGCGATCTCCCCTATCATCGCGCCGGAGGGCGTCAGTTTGACGTCGCCCTTCGCCGCGCCGTGGGAAAGTCCAAGGGCGCGAATACCGCGCTCGAATGTCTCGATCAGCGAGCGTCGGTCGAGTTCGGAAAGGCGCGCGGGAATGGTGTGGCCCATCTCGATAAAATAAGGCGGAAAGAAAATATGACGGTCGGCGAGCCCCGTTAAATGAATCTTGCCATCGTAGACTAGGGCCTCGATCGAGTACTCGGGACCTTCCATGTATTGCTCGACGATCGCGAACCCGCTACGCGAATACCGGATCGCGTCGTCTATCGCCGGGGCGAGGTCCGCCTCGTCGCGAACGAGCCTGCAACCTCGCGCGCCCATGTTGTCGCAGGGTTTTACGACCACGGGAAAGGAGATCCCGCGGTCGCGGAGGAATTTAAGCGCGCGAGGCGCTGAGTCGCGGTCTACGCCCGTAAAGGCGGGAGAAGGCACGCCCGCGCGGGCGAAGCATTCGCGCATCCTGAGCTTGTCGGAGGCGTTACGCGCCGCCTCGGGACTATGCCCGGGAAGGCCGCACGCATGGGCCGCGCGAGCGACGGAGACTGAAAAATCCGTCGCCGCGGTAAATACGCCGTCAAGGCCGCCGTTCTCTTTGAGCGAAAGGGCGAAGTGCTCTATCGCTTCCTGATCCTTCAGGTCTATAGGCTCGAATCTGTCCGCGAGGGAACGGCAAGGCGCGTCGGGATTCCCGTCGATCGCGACGATCTCCCAACCGCGCTCGCGCGCGCAGCGCATCGCGACGCCCTGCATGAATCCCGCCCCAAGCATAAGTATGCGCTTTTTCATTCCGCGTCCTCCATGGTGCCGTTGCGTACCGCGTACGCCTCAAAGGTGTCCCCGAGCGAAAACAGGCGGCTTATCAGCGCGACGAGTTTCCATCGCAAGGAACCGGGCTTTACCCCGGTCATTCCGGGGAACCGTTCCGGATGATGGCCCGTGGAAATCGTCCGCACGAGGGTGAAGCCGTGCAACGCGAGCTGCTTTTTAGCCAATCGCGGGTTCCAAATGGTGAAGTGGTCGCTTGGGCTCGCCGCGAAAAAAGCGGCGGGCTTGAATCGCCCCGAAACGCCGCGCGACGACGGCGTGGAAAAGGCGAGGATTCCGCCCGCGCGAAGCAGTTTTGATACGCGCGCGAAAACCGGCTCAAGATCCTCAAAGTGCTCGATGACGAACCAGAGCGTTACCGCGTCGAATTTCCTGTTCGCGAGAGCGGCGTCCGATTCGGGCGCGGGAAACGCCGACACGTGGGCGGGAATCCCGAGTTCGTCCTTGACGTACGCGACGGCGTCGGCGCACACGTCAAGG
>DAOPXQ010000080.1:0-3762 GCA_035352395.1 Treponemataceae bacterium
CAACGAGGTCTACGAGCTTTTCGGCGGCGACCTTAAGCGGTATGCCGGTACCTACACCCAATACGAGCGCGTTCGCGAGGCCGAGCTCGTCTCGCTCGTCAAGCGCTACGAGGAACAGCAGGACGAGATCGCGCGCGCCGAGGCTCTCATCGAGCGATTCCGCTACAAGGCGACTAAGGCCGCGATGGTGCAGGAACGGATCAAGATGCTCGAGAAGATGGAGCGGATCGAGATCCCGGAAAGCATGAAGAAGATCCATTTCAGCTTTCCCCCGGCGCCGCATACCGGCCGGCTCGTGCTTACAACGACCGCGCTCTACAAGCATTACGGCGCAAGGCCGATTATCGAGAACCTAGACCTGGTGCTCGAGAAGGGCGAGCGGCTCGTCGTCGTCGGTAGGAACGGCGCGGGTAAGTCGACCCTACTGAGGATCCTCGCGGGCGTTGACGGCGATTTCCAGGGAACGATAACCCCGGGCGCGGGCGTCGCCGCGGGCTACTTTTCGCAGGACAACGCCGAGCTCCTAACGGGCTCCGCGAGCATCATCGAAACCCTCGAGGCCGAGGCCCCGACGGCGCTAATACCGCGCCTCCGCGATATGCTCGGCGCCTTCCTCTTCCGTGGCGACGATATATTCAAGTCCGTGAACGTCCTTTCGGGAGGCGAGAAGAGCCGGCTTGCCCTACTGCGGCTTTTGCTTAAGCCCATCAATCTCCTGATCCTTGACGAGCCGACCAACCATCTCGACCTTCATTCGAAGGACGTGCTCCTCGACGCGCTCAGGCGTTTCGAGGGCTCGATCATATTCGTCAGCCACGATCGCGGATTCATCGAGGGACTCGCGACCCGCGTGCTCGAACTGACCGCCTCGGGCGGCGGCATCCCGTCGCGCGTCAGGAATTTCCCCGGCGACTATCGCTATTACGCCGAGCGCGTCGAGCGCGAGGCGGCCGGCATCGAGCCCGAGGCCGGGGTCGTGCAGGGGAGCGGCGGCGGTAAGCCCGCGGCGAAGCCAGCCGCGAAACCGGCCAATTCAGCCCAGTCGGGTACCCCCCAGCGTTCGGCGAGTGTTTCCTCGTACGAGGAAGAGAAAAAAGCAAAGGCCGAAAGGCGAAAGCTCGAGCGCGAGGAAGCGCGCCTTCTCGGCGAGATCGACGCGGCGGAAACGCAAAAAAAAGAGCGGGAAGCCGAATTGTCGAATCCCGCCGTATATTCCGACGGGGCGAAAAGCCGCGCCGTGCAGGCCGAGATCGAACGCCTGGATAAACTCGCCGCGGAACTTTCCGCTCAGTGGGAATCGATCGTTTTACAACTGGAGGGAACTCAGTCATGAAAGTACTCGTCATAGGCGGCGCCGGATACATCGGCAGTCACGTGGTCAAGGCAATGCTCGCCGCGGGGCATAACGTTTCGGTTTTCGACAATCTGTCGACCGGTCAGCTTTGCAATCTATTTCCCGATGCCCCTCTCATTACCGGCGACATCCGCCACGCCGACGACGTCGACGCGGCCTTCGCGCGCGGTTTCGACGCCTGCGTGCATCTGGCGGCGTTCAAGGCGGTTGGGGAATCGATGGCGGAGCCCGAAAAGTATTCCGTCAATAACATCTCCGGCACCATCAACATCCTCAACGCGGCGAGCAGGCACGGATGCCGCAACGTCGTATTTTCCTCGACCGCGGCGATCTTCGGCCAGCCCGCGTACATCCCGATAGATGAAAAGCACCCGACGAACCCCGAAAGCTTTTACGGCTTTACCAAGCTCGAGATCGAGCGCTTCCTCGGCTGGTACGACCGAATCCGCGGGATCAAATTCGCGGCGCTCCGCTACTTCAACGCGGCTGGCTACGATCCCGAGGGCCGACTCTACGGCATCGAGAGGAATCCGCAAAACCTTCTCCCGATCGTGATGGAAGTCGCGATCGGCTGGCGCAAGGAACTGCAGATATTCGGACAGGACTACGACACGCGCGACGGGACCTGCATCCGCGACTATGTCCACGTATCGGACCTCGCCGAGGCCCACGTCAACGCCCTCAAGTACATCTCGACGAAGGGCGAAAGCATTACCGTCAACCTCGGCAGCGAGAGCGGCGTCAGCGTGACCGAGATGGTCGACGCGGCCCGCCGAATAACCGGGAAACCGATCCCCGCGCGTTATGTCGAGCGCCGAGCCGGCGACCCGTCAGCCCTCTACGCGACGAGCGCATTAGCCCGCAAATTGATCGGCTGGAACCCGAAGCACTCGGACGTCGATACCCTGATCGCCACGACCTGGGCGGTATATCAGCGCCAAGAAACGAAGGCCAATCGATGAGCGACCTTGAGACCCTGACCGGCTGGATCCGGGATCAGATCCCGTCGATGGTTTCCCTCGAAACCCTTCTTACCTCCATTCCCGCGCTCGCCCCCGAGTCGGGCGGCGAGGGCGAACTTCGAAAAAGCGAGGCCCTTTCGCTCACCCTTCGCGAGTTGGGCTTTTCCCTCTTTGAGCACTACGAGGCTCCCGACTCGCGCGTGCCTTCCGGCGTTCGTCCCAACATCGTCGTCACCGTCCCCGGAATCGACGATTCCCGGCGCGTGTGGGTGATGGCCCATCTGGACGTCGTTCCTCCCGGGGAACCCGCCAAGTGGGATACCGATCCCTGGACCGTCGTCGAGAAGGACGGAAAGATCTATGGCCGCGGGGTAGAGGATAATCAGCAGGGTCTCGTGTCGTCGGTTTTTGCCGCGCTATCGTTCCTTAAAAACGGGATACGCCCGGCGCACACCGTCAAGCTGCTGTTCGTCGCCGACGAGGAAGTCGGCTCCGCCTATGGTATTCAGTTCCTGCTTCGCGAGCATGACCTTTTCCGCAAGGACGATCTGATAGTCATCCCCGACGGTGGCGACAAAGACGGATCGACTATCGAGATCGCCGAGAAAAACCTCATGTGGCTCCGCGTCGTCACGAAAGGAAAGCAAACCCACGGATCTCGACCCGATCAGGGCGCTAACGCGCATCTTGCCGCGTGCGAATTCGCCGTCGCCCTAAACGGGCTTGAACGCAAGTTTGGCCGCCGCGATTCTCTGTTCGAGCCGAACCGATCGACCTTTCAGCCCACGAAAAAAGAGGCGAACGTACCGAATATCAACACGATTCCCGGGGAGGACGTGTTCTGTATGGATTGTCGCATCCTGCCGTGCTATCCGCTCGCCAAGGTTCGCGTCGAGATTTCGCGCATCGCCCGGAAGATAGAGAAGAAACACGGGGTTACGATATCCTGGACCGAGGAACAGTCCGTCGAGTCCCGCGCGACCTCGCCCGACGCGCCCGTGGTCAAAGCCCTTTCGCAGGCGGTTAAGAAGGTCTATGGCGTCGAGACTCGCCCAATCGGTATCGGCGGCGGAACGGTCGCGGCCTCCCTGCGCAACGCGGGTTTTGACGCGGTCGTCTGGAGCCGTATGGATGAGACCGCTCATCAGCCGAACGAGTACTGCATATTGGACAATCTTGCCGGTGATTCTTGCGTCCTTGCGGCGCTGATGCTTGGTTAGTGATTATTATATGATTACTATACCTACCGGTAGGTATATGGATATACCGGTAGGTATAGTAATTGTGTAAATCAGAATTAAAAAAAAGTAAAAAACTCATGAAATTTTCTGATCAGTCGATATAATATAAGTAAGTAACGCGGTTTCTCAGCCGTGTAGTGTTATTGTATAATTAATCATACATTATCTATTTTCCTATGTATAAAAAATAATACACTCTCGCCTT
>DAOPXQ010000080.1:3772-9088 GCA_035352395.1 Treponemataceae bacterium
CTCTTTATCCTAATCTCATATTGAAATAAATCTTTGCTATAAAAGAAATAAACAGTAATCGATCACGTGAACATTGAGTTGGCACGGTTCTTGCTAGATATCTAGCGGGGGCAATATGAGCGACTATGATTCAATAAGTGAGTATCTCAAGGAAATCCGTAAATACCCGTTACTGAGTTTTCAAGAGGAAATCGACCTGTCTCATCGCGTGCAGGAAGGTGATCTTTCTGCCCATAAGAAGCTGATAGAATCGAATCTCCGTCTCGTCGTTACGATTGCCAGGAAATATGCCGCTCCGGACATGCCTCTGCTCGATATCATCCAAGAAGGAAATCTCGGATTGATTACCGCGGCGCAAAAGTATGAATTTTCATACAATGTCCGATTCTCAACCTATGCGTGTTGGTGGATTCAACAGGCGATAACCCGCGCCATTGCCAATAAACGCCGTATTATCAGGCTCCCGTTCCGTAAGGAAGAGCTTGCCGGACGCATCAGGCGCGTTTCATCCGAACTGTATCAACGGTTCTCGCGTATGCCATCCAACGAGGAAATCGCGGTCGCCCTGAATATTTCGGTACAGGAAGTCACGAATATCATGCTCTGCGCCGGCTCGGTAACCAGTTTGGACGTTCAGCTTGAAGACGAGGACTCCGTGTCCCTGAAGGATATTATTCCGGACTCAACCTACAATCCGGAAGAAATGTTCATGAAGAAGTATACGCACGACTGTATGCTGGAAGTAATGTCCGACCTCAAGGAGACCGAACGGGATATCCTCGTTAAGCGGTACAATCTCCAGAATGACGGCTCGAACTACACGCTTAAGTCCATCGGCAATCAATACGGCGTTTCGGCGGAGACCATCAGGCAGGTCGAGCTTCGCGCCCTGCGAAAGCTCAAGTTGAAATCGGAAGAACTTAAGGAACTTGCCTACTGTTGACAGGGAAAGACGCGCTCTTTATGCTGTTTCCCGATGAAACGGAAGAAGAGAGCGTCCCCATCCAGCAAAAAAAATAAGAAAATGACGCCCGCGGAATTACGGACAAACCTGATAATCGCGGGCGTTATATTTGGCGTTTCGATAGCGCTTTTCCTGGGGAAGGCCGCTTTGTTTCCCGGTGCGGACTCCCGTCAGTCGACGAAAGCCCCTGCGCAGCCGGCCGCAAGCGTGGAGCGGCCTGCCGAGACTCCTGAATCACCGGTTGTCGTCGATCTTCCCCCTGAAGAACCCTCTGAACCGGAAGTTCAGCCCGAAGCGGTCGCCGAGACGTCCGCGCCAGCGCAAAACGAGCTAGCTCAAAACGCGCCCGCGCAAAATGTCCCCGCGCAAAATGTCCCCGCGAAAGACACCTCCTCTCAAAGTACGCCCAATCAACGCTCTCCGGTCCGAGTTACGCAACAACCTACGCGGCAGGTCGCCCCGGTCCCCGCGAAGCCCGCAAAATCATTGAAGCCCTCAAAGTCAGTTAAGCCTCGGGCTCAGGCGATTAAGCCGCAGGTTCCCGCTGTCGCGGCGCGACAGGTGGCCTCAAAGCCAGTTAAGCCGGTTCCCGAGAAAAAACGCGGAACGCTCATATTCGTGTTCGACGACGCAGGGTACAACCTGAACCAGTTGCAGCCGTTCCTCGAACTCCCGTTTCCCTGCACTATTGCCGTTTTGCCGGGATTACAGTATTCTAAGGAAGCGGCGCGGAGAATACGCTCCGCGGGTAAAGACGCAATCCTGCATCAGCCGATGCAGGCGATCAATCTTTCAAAGGATCCCGGTCCCGGCGCGATAAAGCAGGGCATGAAGCCCGATGAGATTCGCGCGATCGTTCGCAAGAACCTCGCGGATGTCTGGCCGGTTTCGGGACTGAATAATCATGAAGGGTCGTATATCACCGCCGACAGGCAATCGATGGAAGCGGTGCTCGACGTGGTTCGAGAGAAGGGAATTCGCTTCCTGGACTCGCGGACAAACGCAAAAACGCAGGCGCCATCGATCGCGAGGGAGAGGGGAATGACCATTTGGGAACGGGCCGTTTTTTTGGACAATAGTCAGGATAAGGCCGCGATCATCGAGGCGATCAATAATGGCATGAAGATCGCGGACAAGAAAGGCAGCGCCATCATGATCGGGCATATCTGGTCAAATCAGCTAGCCGGAATCCTTCATGAGATGTACCCGGAGCTCGTGAGTCAGGGATATTCTCTTTCCACCTTGGCAAAGCTCGCGACCAACGAGGAATTCGACGAATGAAGGTCCTTGGAATAGAAAGCTCCTGCGACGAGACCGCCGCGGCCGTCGTCGAGGACGGCCGCACGATTATAAGCAACGTTATCGCGACCCAGATTCCCTTTCATCAGATGTATAACGGGGTTGTCCCCGAGATCGCGAGCAGAAAGCATACCGAGTGGATACTTCCCGTCGTTAAGCAGGCGCTCGCCGAGGCGAACCTCACGATAGACGAGATCGACGGCATCGCCGCGACCAATCGTCCCGGCCTCATGGGCTCGCTGCTCGTCGGCATGACCTTCGGCAAGACGCTCGCCTGGGCGACCGGCAAGCCGTTCATAGCCGTCAACCACATGCTCGGCCACTTGTACGCCGCGCATCTTTCCAATGATATTCCCTATCCGTATCTCGGGCTTCTCGTCTCGGGCGGACATTCGATCATATGCAAGGTTTCCGACTTCGACGACATCGAGGTTCTCGGAACCACCATCGACGACGCGGTCGGCGAGGCCTTCGACAAGGTCGCGAAGTTTTATGGCTTTGGGTATCCGGGCGGCGTCGCGATCGACAAGCTCGCCAAGCTGGGCGACCCTCGGGCCGCGAGGTTTCCCATGCCCTCGATCGATAAGCAGGATAGGGCGGGCGGGCACGCGCATCGGTACGACGTTTCGTATTCCGGCCTCAAGACGGCCGCGATCAATCAAATCGACCAGTTTTGGAATCCCGATTTCGAGCGGACCCCGGAAAATATCTCAGCTGCCTTTCAGGAAACCGCGGTAAAGATCCTTCTTTCGCGCCTGTTTCGCGCGGTCGAGGACACGGGCCTCACGACGGTCGTCGCGGGCGGCGGCGTGGCGGCTAACTCGCGCCTCCGCGCCATGCTCGCCGAGCAGACGGGACTCAATTGCATTTTCCCGCCGCTCAAGCTGTGCACCGACAACGGCGCGATGATCGCGGGCGTTGGGTACAAGTTCCTCCAACGCGGCGAGACGAGCCCCTGGAACGTCAACGCGAGCGCCCGCGTGCAAGGGTTCAAAAAGAACGGAAGGTCGTAAACCCGCGTTACCAGCGTTGACTCTCAGGCCCCGCTGGCTATAGTATTCAGCCTATGAAACGAACCTTTTCCCTCGACGATTCCATTCGCAAGATTCCGGATTTCCCGAAGCCCGGAATCCTTTTTTACGATATCACGGGGATTCTCGTCGACCCTAAAGCCTTTAAATATTGCATCGACCAAATGGTGCGCATGTACCGGAAGGAAAAGATCGACGCGGTCGCGGCGATCGAGTCCCGCGGCTTCGTGTTCGCCGCACCCTTCGCCGAGCGGCTCGGCATACCCCTGATTCTCATCAGGAAGAAGGGCAAGCTTCCGGGTAAGACCTACGCGTGTAAGTACGCGCTTGAGTATGGCTCCGCCGAGATCGAGGTCCATCAGGCCGACGTGAAGGCGGGCGAGCGTATTCTCGTCATGGACGACCTTATCGCGACCGGCGGCACCCTGAACGCGGCGAAGAACGTGCTCGAGCAGGGCGGAGCGACCGTCTCCGGCTTCTTCGGCGTCGTGGGCCTTCCGTTCCTGAATTATGCCCAAGTGCTTGGCGACACCCCGGTGCGGACGCTTGTTGAGTATTACGGGGAGTGAAGCCCCGTCGCCTCTCGCGTTTCGGCGCTTTACCCCGTTGACAAAAAAAGGCGTGCATGATAGTTTCATTCTCGCCTTCATTCCCCGGTTGTGTAATGGTAGCACCGCAGATTCTGATTCTGCTTGTGGGGGTTCGAATCCTCCCTGGGGAAATAACCACCCTCGGGTGTCGGCAGTGTAGTAATGTTACGATGTAACGTTTCCGTGTTTGTGACCGCGTAATTAGTGAAGAAATGCAACGAAGTTGCATTTCTTCGGAAGATCTTCAGTGACTAATTACAATTTTATTGTAATTAGTCGGGAGAAAAAATGAGACTCGTAGAGTCCCATTTTTTCTCCATGGTCCCTTCGTCTATCGGTTAGGACAAAAGATTCTCAATCTTTAAAGACGGGTTCGATTCCCGTAGGGACCGCAAGTTTAATAAGAAACCGCCTCAAAAGGGCGGTTTTTTTACGCGCTTTTTTCATGTGGCCTTTTCGCTGGAAATGCCGCATAATAGCAATTATGGAAGGATCCCTGAACACCTTTGAGCGACTCGTGCAAACACTCGGTTCCTCCGAACGTCAGGAGATGCTTCGGCAATTCGCGGAGTCTGGCGAGCTGAAGGCTGACCAAGCCTCGCCCGTCGAGGCAAGGACGAACGACGCGAGCGTCGGCGCGCGCCTCGCGGAAAAGCAGTTGCGAAGCGAGCCGCTGATCGTTCGACTGTGGTTTAGCCTCGTTGCGTTCCTGACCTCATCGTCGCCGGCCCGTTCATACTCGAATTATCTCGTAGCCCAGCTCGGCTCGGAAGTCTCTCGAACCGCCGGCGCATACGTCAATGTGCCCCATAGAACCTACACGGAAAGCCTCCATCACGAGTTCCTAAAGCTTAAGCGGGTGCAGGATTTTTTTTCCGGCTTACTCGGCTCTTACGAGGCGGATAAGGGCGGATTTTACCTGGTTATAGGTTCTTTGGTGATCAAGGAAACCGACAAGGCGATCGCGGCGTCGGCCGATCCCTTTACGCGCGATTTCCGCGAGGATCCAAAAAAGGACTTGCGCACCGCGATGCTTCGGGAGATGGAAGGCTTGATATCGTCGATGCCGGACTCGGAGCGGGCCAAGATGTATCAAGCCGCCGGCGCCGTCGAATGGATGCGTTCGTATTGCGCGTTGCCCATCGATAAGATAATCCAGCGTTTCGGGATCATTCCCGGTTCTTCCCAGACCTGCCTCATGGACACGGTCACCGACGAGATGCGCATGCTCGTCGACTGTCTCGCGGGCGCCAAGCGGGTTCCCGTGCTGCTGCTCGAGGCGATGTATCTGTTTTCCGTGCAAGCGCGGCTTGGGGAGGAAAAATTCAGCATAGAGCGCGAGTGCCGGACCTTCGTCGACTCCGCCGTGGCGTACCTGTCCGACATTCGGCAAATCAAGGGCACCATTCCCCTCGCGGATTTCGTCCGCATT
>DAOPXQ010000081.1:0-9081 GCA_035352395.1 Treponemataceae bacterium
CGACGCTCGTCATCAAGCGCGTCGGCTTTTCCAAATACCTCGCGCGCGGGAGCCTTCCCGGCGCGGACCCTCATTTCGCCAGCCTCGACGTCTTCCTGATCCGGGGTACCGCCGACATCCAGTATGACCTTTCGCAATTCCGCGTAAACCGCGAGCGGACGAACTACTTAACGCGCACGCTCACGCTTGAGTACGCGGGTAAGGAACGCCTGCTCGTGGACGCGGACATCCACGTGGAGCCGGACGGCATAACCCTCGTCGAGTCGATCGATCCCGTGGAGTTCACCAAGGCGGAGCTCGATGGCGCCTCGGCGTTCGCGGCGGCCCCGGCCGGGATCGCGGGCGCGCTGATCGGCGGGACCGCCGGCTCCAAGGCCTCTGGCGCGATCCCGTTCATGAAGTACTCGGGCGGGCTCGGATCCGTACTCGGCGGCGCCGCAGGCGCCCTTGCGGGCGGGGCCGCGGGCGCGGGAAGCGTCTGGCTCTTTACCGACAAACTATTAACGTCGCTCCAACAGGGCCGCACGCGCGAGCTTTCGATGATGGAGCTGATCGCGAGCGCGAAACCCCTGATCGGGATGGAACTCGTGTGCGGCGAGGCGCTCGACGGGCCCGACTGGGAACGCGAAGTGGAGCGGCGCTACCGCGAGGAATTCGCCGCCCGCATGACGGAGCTTGCCCCAGCGTTCGGGTGGCGGCGCGTCGTTCTTGACATGGGGGCAGTGGAATGAAAGTACGGACCGTTCTTAAGATTTCGCTTGCGGCGTTTCTTTCGCTTATCGTCCTGCTCGCGGGATTCTCGCTCTTCGGCGTCGGCGTACCCGAAGCGCTCGCGCGGGCGGCGGGCAACGTGCCCGTGCTTCGGAACTTCGTCGCGCGCGACTACGATACGGGCACCTTCGCGTCGACGGCGAGGCCCGAGTACTCGCTCAAGGTCGCGCGGTACGACGTCGAGTTTCTCGCGTCGTTCAGGGGACCGGCCGGCCGCTACGTCGCGATCTATCCCTTCGCGGTCGAGGCCTCGGTGGACCTTTCGCGCGCGAGTCGCGACGCCCGGACGAAGACCGTGCGACTGCCGTTCCCCGCGTTCGAGTCGCGGCTCGACGCCACGCGCGCGAAGTCGCTCGTGCTGATGGCGGGCTTCGTTCCCGATTACGATACCGTCCTCGCCCCGGTGCTCGAGGCTTACTCGCGCCGCAGCGTGGACTGCGCGCTATGCGATTCCGAATTCGTTACCGCGGCGTTCGCGGCCGCCGAATCGCGCGTCGCGGGCCTCTTTCCGGGAACGCGCGTCCAATGGACCGGCGTCAAGCCCGGTACCGTGCGACATGCCTCGGAGAAATTACCCGTTAGCTTCGTATACGAGGATGCAAGCGCCGGCGCGGATTCCGCGCCCGTCTTTCCCTTTTCGTTCGAGGAACCGCCGACGTTCCGCGATGACCTGCTCGTTCGGGGCGGACCGTTCGCGGGCGAGCGCGGAACCTTGATGCGCTTCGGCCTTTCCGGCCACGACGGTCGGGACATAACCTCGTTCTCGCGCGCGGCCGTCGCCGCGAACTCCGCCGAGCGCGTGGTGTTTCAGTATCATGACCCGATCCGCCCGCGCGACGCGACCTTCTTCAGCTTCGCGGACGACGGGTACCGCACGGCCTTCGCGTACCTCTCCGGCGCGAGAAACGTGTACTACCTAGAATCTCTCGCGGGCGCCGACGTGAACGACGAGTACCGCCTGCGACACGACGCCCCCGGCGTTCTGTACCTCGCGTCGGGTCTTGAGCCCGCGTCCGCCGCGCCCTCGCGCGCCGCCGACCACCAGGCGTTTCTTGAAAGTCACGAGCGCGCGCTCGCGGAGCTTCGCGCCGGGCGGTTCGGCCGAACGCTCGGGAACGAGATCGTGGAGATGGAGCGCCTTACGAAGAAACCGGGAGACGAGGACTCAAACCTTTCGGTGTTTCGAAAGCTCTACGCGATGCAGATGGGCGTGTACTCGCCTTTAAAGGATACGGGCTACGTCGGCACCGTCGCGCTTCTCGAGGCCTTGGCCGCGTCGGACTACGGCCGCTTCGCGGGAAGCCTCCGCGCCGAAAGCGAGGCGGGCGTCCGTACAGACGCCGCCGCGCGCGCGAACCTCGAGGCGATATTCTGGACGATGCGGAAGGAGATCGGGATACCGGACTCCGAGGCCGACGCGTATCGGCGGGACCTAGTCGCCTCGGGCGAGACTTTATCCGCGTCGCTCGTGGCCTCGCTTTCCGAGCGAGACCGCGTCGAGCTTCTGCGCAATTTCTTCGTTCGGCGATTGGGATCGTCGGATATCCGCGCGGAAATCGTGTCGCGCGGCGCCGGCGAGGACCTGTGCCTTTTCTGGGGCGCGGGCGCGCTCGCGTGGTCGCGGCGGCACATGCCGAAAGACTTAATCGACAGGCTCGAGCGGCATGGGCTCACGGGCTCGAACCGCCTGATCCTGGTATTCGCGGACCCTCCGGAAAGCGAGGGACTCTTCGTGGCCCTCCACGCGCTCGCGTTCGACGGAACGTCCGTAACCGCGTGCGCGGACTTTACCGCTTGGTTCCGCTTTGCGGGCGATCTTAAGCCTGTTCCCTATTCCGGGATCGAATGCGCCGACGGCGCATTCCGCCTCGACGGCCACATGTTCAAGAAAACGGGCGAGCTCGCGCGCGCCATGGCAACGCTTCGCGCGGCCTTCGCGGCGGAAGACTGGAACCGCGACGAGCTCACGCGCCTGGTCAAGGGCGACTTGGTGAAAAGGCTCGGCGACTCCCTGGAGAGGCCTGTGCTGTTAAGATACTAAGTGGGGGTGGCGGAGAATTTGACTTGAGCGCGCGCCATCGGCGCGAGTTCAAGTCAAAGTCGTAGACAGGGGGAGCAGCGGGCTCAGTATTTTACCGCGCGGATAAAACAATGCGCGCGAAGCGCCTTCGGCTCATCGCGCTCCCCCTAAAAAAATCCTACCAGTTTTCGGCGATGCGCTCGAAATATCCTTGGGGATGGGCGCAGGCGGGGCAGGCCTTGGGGGCTTCCTTGCCGACGTAGATGAAGCCGCAGTTGATGCAACGCCACGTCGTCGGGGATTCCTGGACCCACATGTCGTCGTTCTCGAGGCGCTTGATGAAGGCCTCGTAGCGCTTGGCGTGCTGCTTCTCCGCGATCGCGATGTTTTCCATCACGACGGCGACGACGTCGAAGCCTTCCTCGCGCGCGACCTTGGCGAAGTCAGGGTACATGTGCTGCCACTCGTAGTTCTCGCCGCCCGCGGCCTGCTTGAGGTTTTCGAGCGTCGTGCCGATGTAGCCCGCGTGTCCGCCCGCTCCCGCGTTTACCTCCGCCCCGCCCTCGAGGAATTTAAAGAGGCGCTTGGCGTGCTCTTTTTCCTGCTCGGCGGTCTCGAGGAACGCGAGCTGGATTTGGATGAAGCCCTCGTCCTTCGCCTTACTGGCCCAGTAGGTGTACTTGTTGCGAGCCTGAGACTCGCCGATGAATGCGGCGAGGATGTTCTTTTCCGTCTGCGTTCCCTTGAGTGATTTCATCATGGTCCTCCGATTTACGAGTTATTTTTTTTCCGTTCCCGCGCGAGGCAGGCCGGACAGATGCCGAAATAAAAAAGACGGTGACCCGTGACGCGGTACCCGGTCGCGCGCGCGGCGCGGTCGTCGCGGATCGCCGCGTCGCCCGTACGGCGGGGCGCGGGCACGTCGTCGACGCGTCCGCAGCGCTCGCACTCTACATGGTAGTGTTCGCCCGTGTCCGCGTCAAACCGGTCGATTCCGCCCGCGGTGGGGAGGGAGATCGCGCGGCCCTCGTCCACGAGGAGGGCGAGGTTGCGGTATACCGTGCCGAGGCTGATCCCGGGGTAAGCCTCGCGCAGGCGCTCATGGAGCCAGGCGGCCGTGGGGTGGGTCTTGGTGGATTTAAGCAACTCGAGGATCGCCGTCCGCTGGGCGGTGTTGCGCCGAGCCGTGGATGGAGCGGCGCGCGCTGTCGTTGTTTGCTTATCAGTAGTCATTACTGATAAAGATAACCTTGAAGATTCGTAAAGTCAATATTAATCGATGAGTCGCGCCTGGACCGTAATCGTCGATTGCCGTATTAAAACCGTGATTGGGTTTTTCTTGATGGTCGCGTTGTTCTGAGAGAGATTGCCTTCATGCACGGAAAAACCGATTTTCTTGGCCGGGTCATCGGGCGTAAATTCGATCGTCGCTTGATGGGAAATGGTATCGTCGTAGGTTGTAGTGAAGGTATACGATCCTTCCTCAAAGACGACTTTTGTCCCATCGATAGAGTAGTATCCCGGTATATAGCATTTCTCGATCACCAGGACCGACGGCGTGTCGCTC
Organism: Treponemataceae bacterium; assembly: GCA_035352395.1. Lineage (GTDB taxonomy): Bacteria > Spirochaetota > Spirochaetia > Treponematales > Treponemataceae > Teretinema. Next base: position 4,359 of record DAOPXQ010000081.1, read on the forward strand.
GCTCCCGTGGTATAGGAGTCGTCTTCCAAGATGGTTGGCGTGCATGAGGCGAAAAGAATTGCGGATAGCGCCGATAGCGCCGACAGCGCGGCGATGAACGTAAAGGCGGATAATGCGCGCGGGGTTCGTTTCATTTCGCGGCCTCCGGAACGGTCAGGTTGACGGCGTCCGCGACGGACCCGCCCGATGGAATGATGCCGACGTCGATGGCGTCCCCTATCGCGGATTCGATGGCGCATAGCTTCCAGGCGCCATTAGGCGAAACCGTCGTGTCTGTCGTGGTTCCTCCAGCGTGATGCGGCTCACCCGGAATCGAAACGGGCTCGCTCGCGCCGAAGGCGAGCGAGAGCCATGATTCCGTTGCGGGGTCTCTCCACGCGAGGCCCGTCCAGTCGGCGTTCCATTGCACGCTGTAGATGTCCCCTTTTGATAGTCCCGTCGCTGAGCATTGACTCGAGTTGAGCTCAACGTACTTTGAACCGTCCGGATTATAGACCACTACCGATGCGATCTTGCCGGTGAAAACACCGTTGCCGACGAAAATGGATCGGCCGGACCCATCGGAGGCTAGGTCGCCCATGATGTAGGTTATCGGACTGGAGTCGCTCGGGATTGGCGGCGCAAAGGAGGCGATCGTTCCGTTCTTGACGTCGGCCAACCGAACCTTCGTGATTGACCGCGGCAATATCCAAACCGTTTCAGACTTGCGAAGCTCGAAATTCCTTTCCGCGGTCAGGATGAAATACCTAGTGCCGTCGTAACGCTCGTCGAAAAGGTCTCTTGTGTCGTATGACAAGGGCGTTTCGGAAAGGTCTTGCGAGGCTAAAACGCCGCCGTCGGCATTAAGGATCGACAGTCGTACCGAACTATCGTTTTCCCCGCTTTGAAGCAGGAGCAGGTTGCCGTTGTCGACGCCAACTATGTTGGTGCTCGACAAATTACGGGGGTAGATCGTGCACCTAGCCCCCGTCTTTGCGTTCCACAGAACGTTTCCGGAGAATAGTACCCATGCGTTGTTCGGGAAGGATTTGGCGTACGGGGGGTAACTGTCCGAGGATGCAAAGACGAGCGATGGATTTCCCGTTCGCATGCCGTTCGCGTGGCGCGTCGCGTTCCAGGTCACGCCGCCCGCGTTCGTCGAGCGGAAGAGGATGAGCTCGTCGGAGAGAAAACAAGCCCCGTCGTGTTTTTCCGGGCTAAAGCGGGCGACGGCGACACGGTGGTATTCGTCGATCGGGATCGTCACCGGATTGTCCTTAACGACGCTCTGACCCACATGGTCCCCATCGAGACCCGCGTCGTGATTGCTGAACAGCCACCCGGCAAAGTACGCGCGGTTAACGGCGTTCAGTTCCGCCTTGAGCTGGACCGACGCCCTTGAAAACCAGGAACGCGAGTAGACTTCCGGGATCAGTTCCCCATTGACGTAAACCTTGCCCATCTGCGGCGTGGAATTAACCACCGTCAGCGTTTTGTTTCTATTCTCCGTAATCGAGCATCCCGCGAGGAGGATGACGATGGCCCCAAGAAGAATGATGTTACTTTTCATATACTGATATTATAACACAGGAATTACGCGATGGTGACATCGCAATCGCCGCGCGGTTATGTCAGTTTTAGCCTGTAGGGTTCCCAACCGTCCTTCGGCGCGCCGCCGATCGATCGGTAGAAATCCTTCGCCCCTCGGTTCCAGGCGAGGACGCTCCACTCGATCCGGTCGTAGCCAGACTCGCGGGCTCGGTCCTTAAGGTAGTCGAAGAGGGCCGTCGCGACGCCCTTTCCTCGAAAGGAGGGATCGACGTAGATATCCTCCAGATACAATCCGTACGTGCCGCTAAAGGACGAAAACGTCGGGTACCATAGGGCGAAGCCGACCTCGCGGGAAGCTGCGCCGGGGCTTGATTCCCCGATGAGGCTTGGTTCCCCGGCGACGGCGAACGCCGCGCCGACGCATTTTCCCGCGAACAGGGCGCGGCGGATATCCTCTTCGGTCGCGCGTACGGCGCCGGCGAGGCCCTCGAAGTCGGCGAGCAGTCTCACGAATCCGAGCGCGAGAGCCTCGTCTCCCGGGACGCACGCGCGGACCGTTATCCGCATAGCGAACAGCTCCCGCATTTCGCGGGAGTGCAGTTTGACGCGGGGCGATCGCTTTGCCCGTCCGCGCCGCGATCGTCGCTTTCGGCTTTCATGAACTTGAGCCATTGCGCGAGCTCGCGGATTTCGTCGGCGTCGCACTCGTCCCGCGCGCGGAGCTGCATCGCGCGCAGGGCGTCTTCCATCTCTGCGTCAGTAAAGGCATACCCCGTCGCCGAGGCGATCGAGCCATCCTGGACGTCGTAAAGACGCCTGCGAAATTCCGGGTTCGTCCTGCATTGCGCCAGGAAACCCATCGCGTCGTTCATTGCCATGCGCTACCCCCTTTTCTTAAGGCCGTATTTCGCGACCCTTAATCCCAGTATGCGTTCGGTCACCCCGAGGCTAATCGCGGTCTTCGCGATATTCCCCCCGGTCTTCTCGAGTTCCTCGGCGATGATCGCGCGCTCGAAGGCCTCGATCATCTCGGTAAGCGTGCCGCGCCGGCCCTCCGCCGCCTGCTCCACGGAGTGGAGGCTCGGCGCGAGGTGATAGGATCGTATCGTGTCCCCGTCGGCGAGTATCACCGCGCGCTCGACGCAGTTCTCGAGCTCGCGCACGTTGCCCGGCCAGTCGTACTTCATCAGGAGGTCGATCGCATCCGTCGCGATGCTGCGGATTTGCTTACCGTGCTCACGCGAGAATTTCTCCGCGAAGTGGTTGGCGAGCAGCATGATGTCGGTCTTTCGCTCCCTTAGCGGGGGGACGACCAGAGGAAAGACGTTCAGCCGGTAATAGAGGTCCTCGCGGAATTTTCCCCGTTTGATCAATTCCGGCAGGTCGCGATTCGTTGCGGCCACGACGCGGATGTTCACCCTGATCGTCTCCGTCCCGCCGACGCGCTCGAACTCGCGCTCCTGGAGCACGCGGAGGAATCTCGTCTGCGCGCCCATCGGCATCTCGCCGATCTCGTCGAGGAAGATCGTCCCGCAGTCGGCGGCCTCGAACCGTCCCTTGCGCAGAGCGACGGCGTCGGTGAAGGCTCCCTTTTCGTGCCCGAAGAGTTCGCTTTCGATCAGGCTTTCGGGGATCGCGGCGCAGTTCACCTTGATGAACGGCTTGCCCGCGCGCGGGGATCCATAGTGGATCGCGTGCGCGATCTTTTCCTTGCCGACGCCGCTTTCGCCGAGAAGGAGCACGGTCGCGTTCGTGCCTCGGACCTTCTCCATTTCCCTATAGAGGACGCGCATGATCTTCGAGTTGCCGATCACGTTGTCGGGCTTGTAGCGCGTCGTCAGTTCGTCCTGAAGGCGGAGGTTCTCCGTCGTGAGCCGCTCGAGTTCCTCCTGCGTGACCTGGCGCACGCTGACCGCCTGGCTGATCGAGGTAGCGACGATGTGAAAGATCCGCACGAGGGAGTTGAGCGTGCCGGGCGGGCTGAGGGGGAGGTCGACGCCGATCGCGCCGATGATCTCGGGGCCCGACTTAATGGGAACGCAGATGAAGGAAAGGTCTCTCGTGTCGAGTCCCCGGCGCGCGCCGGTTCGGTCGAGGAAGAGCGGCTCGTCGGCGATACTGCGAACGACGATCGGCGTGCCGGTCTCGATGACGCGCCCGGTAATGCCCTCTCCCGGCCGGTAATGCCCGCGCTCGATCTCTTTCGTGTCGTAACCCCAGGCTTCCTCGATGGCGATATCGTCGCTGTTGCGGTTCAGTATGGTAATCGTGCCCCGAATGATCCCGATATGACGGGCGATGGTAGCCATTACGTCGGGCAATACTTCCTTGACGTCGAGGGTTTCCGCGAGGATGGACCCGATGTCATATAGCAAGCGTAGTTCGACGGGGTCGCGTTCGGTTGTGGGTGAGGCTTGGCGCGTATCGGTCACGGGTGCTCCTTTTCTGGAACTTCGCGTGACGGAAAGCTTACGCAGATAGCCCATCAGCAAAGATCCAGGCCTTTCTGCATATTTATGCGGCTAATATGGGTAAAACTGCATATTTTGTCAATATGCACGAAAATGTCGGATGAAATTTATGGATCTTACGAAAATGTAGGACACGATGGAAATTCCTCACATAACTAAATTCATATTATATAAAGAAATATCCAGATCTTTTCTTGATTCATAAACTTGGCACGCTTCTTGCTAGTACTTACACATCAGGTTACGAAATCTGAAACACAACGCCAGGAGATGAACGATGCGTAAAATTGCAATCTACGGAAAGGGCGGGATCGGCAAGTCGACCACGACGCAAAACACGGTCGCCGCGCTCGCCGAAATGGGAAAGAACATGATGATCGTCGGATGCGACCCGAAGGCGGACTCTACCCGCCTGATCCTAAACGGACTCGCGCAGAAGACGGTGCTCGACACGCTGAGGCTCGAGGGCGAGGACCTCGACCTCGACGACGTCGTCAAGGTTGGATTCAAGGGGACTCGATGCGTCGAGTCCGGCGGACCGGAACCGGGAGTCGGCTGCGCGGGACGCGGCATCATCACCTCGATCAACCTGCTTGAGCAGCTCGGCGCCTTCGACGAGCAGTACAAGCTCGACTATACGTTCTACGACGTCCTCGGCGACGTCGTATGCGGCGGCTTCGCGATGCCGATCCGCGACGGCAAGGCCGAGGAAATCTACATCG
>DAOPXQ010000082.1:0-9011 GCA_035352395.1 Treponemataceae bacterium
GAGGACTCTTCTGAAAAAGAAGAGGAAGACGCGCCGAAAGCGCCCGAGAAAAAGAAGAAGAAGTGACGGTGATTTTCCCCTTGAGTGGCCAATAGCCTATTTCCCGAATTCTATTCCGACGTTCAAGCTCTCCCATGATCATCGTGAAGTCCGATCTCTTCCATGCGACGAAGCCGAACCGCTCGCGCGAGTCCTCGTTACCGAGAGCGCACAGCGCGTTGGCGATCTCGTCCCTTTCGAAGCATCTGCGGTTCGCGTCGACGTAATCGAGGACAAGGTCCTCGTCGCCAGTACCCTTCGTCGCGATCCCGTCGCACACGTCGCATCCCGCGCACGCGACCCTTTCGCCGTCTCCGGACCGTCCCTCCGGCTCCCCGAGCGCCTCAAGGATTACCTCCCGCCTGCATCGAGTCCCGTCTGCGAGCTCGACGAGCGCCATCGCCCGCGACCTCTGCGAATCGGGCAATCTTGTAAGCCTGCGCGCGTCGTCCGGTCCCCATATCAGCACGGCCTCGGCGCGTTCTCCGTCCCTTCCCGCGCGCCCTGCTTCCTGCGCGTACGCCTCGACTGACGGCGGCGCGTCGCGGTGAATCACCGTCCTTACGTCCTTTTTGTCGACGCCCATTCCCCAAGCGCAGGTGGCGCACAGTATGGCGTCCCCGTTCCCGTGAAACCAGCCCTCGACGGCCGTCTTTTCCTCTCGGGTAAGTCCCGCGTGGTAGAAGCGAACCTTGTCCATTCCAAATGTCGAGCCGAGAAGGATGGCGGATCTTTCCGTCCCTCCGCGCGTCGCGCAGAACACGACCAATGGCCTTTTTCTTTTCGCGGCCTCGAGAAGCAGGGCAGGTTCCTTCGGCACGCAGCGGCGCACGGAATACGAGATGTTGGGCCGATCGGAAGCACCCCGGACGACGTGCGCCCTTCCGCCGAACAGTACCTCGGACACTCGCTCGAGGACGGGCGGCGACGCGGTCGCGGTGAAGGCCGTTACGGCCGGCGGGGAGAGCCTGTCGATGATCTTACCGAGCTCGAGATACGACGGGCGAAAGCTGTCGCCCCAATCCGCGACGCAGTGCGCCTCGTCCACCGCGAGATGGCTGACGCCCATCGCGGCGATTCGCGCAAGGATGCCCGTGTCGCCGTCGCCGTTTGCGCAAAGAACCTCGGGGTTCGCGATGACGAGCTTCGCGGGCGGCAGCCCATCGCGTCCCTCAAGTCGCGCGAGTTGACGTTCCCGTTCCTCCCGATCCTGGCCGCCCCTGAAAATCGCCGGCGCGATTCCCCGCTCCGCCATGCGTCTCGTTTGGTCGGACATTAACGCGAGCAACGGGTATATCACGAGCGTCGGCCCGGGGAGGATGAGGGCGGGCGCCTGAAAGCATAGGGATTTACCCGCGCCCGTCGGAAGGAGGACTATCTGCCTTCCCCTAAGCGCGCCGTCCTCGTCGCGCGTTACGTCGTCCTCGATCTCCGTTTCCGTAGTCGCGCACGCGGCCTCGACGGCGTCGACGATATTCGCCATGACGAGGCGCTGCCAGGGGAAAACGTACGGGATGCCAAAATCCTCCCGCGCGATTTTTCCCATCGGGTCTTCGGCGTCGGGTTCTTGAGTTTTCGCATCTATCATAGTACAGTTGTAGGCGTTCAGGCGCGTTCGTGCCCGACTGCGATAAAAAAACGGAGGATTCCCTTGAGAAAAAAAATTTCGCGCAAAGCAATTATACAGACCGCGATTCCGCTCGTCCTGCTGACGATTTTCGCGCTTGTCGTTTCCTTCCCCAAGCTTGTCCCTCTTCTTCAGATCAAGCATCCATCCTATAAAGGAATCGGGACGGTGACTTTTACGTACTCGATCGACGAAAAGAAGACGTCTTCCTTTAACATGAAACAGGTCCCCGCGGGCGTCGCACCCGGTGGATGCACCGACGTTCCCGGCGCGACGCGCGTCGACGAGAAGTTCCTAATCGGCGAAACCGAGGTTACCGAAGGGCTGTGGCTTACGGTCGCTAAACGCGCCTCGCAGAAAGGCTATGTCTTCTACGATAAAGTGCGATCGAACGGAAAGGCAACTTTGCCCGCGGAATACGTAAGCAGGCGCGACGCTGTCGTTTGGTGTAACGCCCTTTCCGAGGATTTGGGTCTTGTTCCCGTTTACTATTCGGACGAATCGCTTTCCGTGAAAATCACGTCCGTGCTTGATCTCGAGAAGAACGGGGACAAAACGTTCCTTAACCGCGCGGCGACTGGATTCAGACTTCCTGGAACGGACGAATGGGAGCTTACCGCGCGTTATATCGACGGCGAGAAATGGAACAGCGGATGCAACCCGAGCGGAAGCGAGAAGAATTACAATCAGGAAACCTGGTCGGCCGGGTACGCGGTATTCTCCCTCAATTCCATGTCGCCCGTCAAAACCCTTTCCCCGAACCATCTGGGCGTCTACGACATGAGCGGTAACGTGTGGGAGTGGTGCTACGACCAATTCGGCGGGGATGAGACAACGTCCGAGGGTAAGCGCGTCGTGCGCGGCGGCAGCTGGATCGGAAACGCGTATCGCCTGCAGATCGGCGGGGAGTTCGGGACATTGCCCGGCGCCCTTGAGAACGGGCAGGGCTTCAGACTGGCGAAAAACGGCTGGGACAAATAGTCGCGTCTTGCAGGAGCGCGTCGTGAGTAATTCGCGCGCGCCTCGAATGATATACCCGCGGGGAGCTCGCGCCCCTCGCGGGTATTTTTTTTATTCTTTGAGAAGAACTTCGAGCTCGTCGACGATTTTCGCGAAGGCGCGGCACGCGGCCTCGACCGGCGCGGGGCTTGCCATGTCGACGCCCGCGACGCGGAGGGAATCGATCGGGTAGCGCGACCCGCCGGACTTCAGGAACTTGAAGTAGTCCTCGCGCTCCTGCTTTCCGCCGGAGCACACGCGCTCGGCGAGCGCGAGCGAGGCCGAGATTCCCGTCGCGTATTTATACACGTAGAACGAGCTGTAGAAATGCGGAATCCGCAAGCCCTCAAGGTCGCTCACGTCCTCGAGCCTCATGTCAGGGCCGAAATAGGCCTCGAGAAGCTTTCGGTATTCGGCGCGGAGGAGGTCGACGGTCAGGGGAGAGCCCGCCTCGACGAGCGCGTGCGTGGCGTGTTCGTACTCCGCGAACATCGTCTGCCGGTATAGCGTCGCGAGTATGTCGCTCGCCCGTGTCGAGAGGAGATAGGCCTTCATCTTCTTGTCCGTCGCCTGCGCGAGCAGATGTCGGAAAAGTAGGTCCTCGTTAAAGGTCGACGCGACCTCGGCCTCGAAGATCGTGTAGTCGTAGGACATGTACGGGTTGTTCGCCGCGGAGTATTTGCTGTGCATCGAGTGTCCGCCCTCGTGCGCGAGCGTGAAGACGTCGCGAAGCACGTCGTCCTTGTAGTTCATCAATATGTAGGGGTCGCCGTCGAAGGCTCCCGACGAGAAGGCTCCGGAGCGTTTGCCCTTGTTCTCGTAACGGTCTACCCAGCCGCCCAGAAAGCCCTTCGAGATCGTCTCGACGTATTCGTCGCCGAGCGGCGCGAGCGCCTTTCCGATTAGGTCGACCGCCTCTCCGTAGGGGGTTACGCGCTTGACGTCCTTGACGAGCGGGATGTACACGTCCCAGTGCCTGAGCTCGTCGAGTCCGAGGGCTTTTTTGCGCAGAGCGTAATAGCGATGGAGGGGACCGAGATTCGCGCGCACGGTGGTGACGAGATTGTCGTATACGGATTCGTCGACGCGATCGGGGAAGAGCTTCATCGCGCGCGACGACTCATAGCCGCGGATGCGCGCGTTCGCGACGTCGCGGTTGACGCTTCCGGCGTAGAGGGCCGCTATGGTGTTCTTGTGCGCCTCGTATCCTGAGTAGAATTTTCGGTAGGCATCCTCGCGGACCGCGCGGTTCGGGTTTTCGAGGAATTTGGTGAACGTCGTCTGCGATAGCGGCTCCGGGCCGTTTCCCGCGTCGACCGTCCCGAAATCAATATCGGCGTTCGTGAGCGCGGAGAACGCGTCGTGCGGCGTCTGCGACGCCTCCATCTCCAGCGCGAAGATGCGCTCTTCCCGCTCGGAGAGGACGTACGGCCGCATGCGGAGCATCTTCTCGAGCCATATCGCGTAGGGCTCGAGCTTTCCCTTCGACTCTTCCTTTATCCACGTAGCGAGTTTTTTCTCGTCCATCGCGATAATCGCGGGTTCGAGCCAGCTCGTCTCCGCGGAGAAGGCGCTTACGGCCATCATGAACCGGCCCCACATATCGAGGTTCGCTGAATCGGTCTCGTCGGCCGATTTCTTGAGCGAGGCGTAATTCCCAATGCGTTCCGCCGCGCGGTCCGCGTCGGCGTAAGCCCGGAGGCACTCTGCGAAATCGTCGAGCGGGAGGGTGTCGTCGTCGAACGCTTTCTTGTACGCGTTAATCGCGGAAGGGGTGAGTGAGAATGCCTTGAGGGCTTCGTTCCATGCGGCGTCGCCCGCGAAAAGTGAATCAAGGTTCCATTTATCGCCTGCGGCGACTTCCGAACGCTTGGGTATGGTTGTCTGTTTCATGTATAGAAGATACAATAGTTTGAATGGGTGAGCAACTGTCCACTTGGCGCATCAAGCGCGGCCGCCGGGTGTTCGATTCCTACAGCGCGATCAATTCATTCTCCTTCGCGCTCGTGACGGGGAACACCATAACCCTTTTCGCGCTCGCGCTCGGCGCGTCCAGCACCGTCGTCGGCATGCTCGGCGCGTTCATGTACCTCTCGTTCTTTTCTATCCCAATAGGCAAGCTTCTGCTTCCCCGAAACGGCCTCGTCAAGACCTTCGCGAACAACTGGATGTATCGCAACTGGTCGCTTCTTCCCCTGTTGTCCGTTCCCTGGCTTGTTGGCTCGGGCCATACGGCAATCGCCCTCGCGACGCTCGTGCTGTGCGTCTTCACGTTCAACTTTTTTCGGGGGGCAGGGCTCATCGCGAATAACCCCGTGATCGGAAGCCTCGCGCCAGGTCGCGACCGAGGCGAGTATATCGTTCGGCTATCGCTCATCAACAACGCGACTGCGCTCGCCGCGACCGCCTTGCTCGCGCTCCTTCTCTGGAAGGATTCGGGCATTTGGACATACTGGCTCGTCATCGTCGTCGGAATCGCGACGGGAATCGTCGCGTCCGCGCTTTTATATCGGCTTCCCGAACCAGTGTCGGGATCGGGCTCGGCAGAGGCCTCAGGCGTCGCGGGGGCAACCGCCTCCCCATCCGCCACGGCGACACGTCCGGGCTTCGTCGAGCTCGTCGCGGAAAGATTCAAGCAGGGCCCGTTCGCCCGGTTCATGGCGAGCTATCTCGTCATCGGGCTCGGCATCGGCATGGCCCGCCCATTTATCATCGTGTACTGCAAGGGCGTGTACGGCCAGACGGACGGCATCGTCACCGTGTTCACCATCTGCTCGAGCCTCGGCGCGATTCTAATGGGCGCTGTCATGAGGCTGACGATCGACCGCCTGGGCGCGAAACCGATGTACGTCATCTTCGCGGCCGTCAGCTGCCTGAGCCTCGTACCCGCCATCGTCTCGCCGGGTATCGGCGGCATAGTCTTTCCGATCGTCTTTCTGTGCGCGCTTTCGGCCGTTACGAACATGGGTTTCGCGGGGCAGGAGAGCGCGGCCCAGACGTATTTCTTCGCGATGGTCTCGCGCGAGGAAGTGATGGACCTGAGCATGCTTTATTACTTCGTTCTTGGCGGAACGGGCGCGATAGGTTCCGCGGCCGGCGGTCTCCTTCTCGATGCCCTCGCGGGGATTGGGTTCGACCCGCTCGCGTCGTTCAGGACGTTTTTCGCGATCAGCGCCGCGATCGTCGCCCTCGGCATTTACCTTCAGCGTGGCCTGCCGGACCTCGGAAGCTATCCCGTGCGCGATAGCCTTGCCGTGCTTTTTTCGCCGAGGGATATGCGCGCGCTGACGCTTTTACGAAAACTTGACGCCAACGACAACCCCGATAACGAGTCCCGCATCATCGCCGAGCTCGGCGAGACGGCGTCGCCCGTCTCTTCCGAGAGCCTTGCCCAGCGGTTATCCTCGCCGCTCATCGACGTTCGTCTCGGCGCCCTTCATTCGGTTGAGTCGATGGATCGCCTTGGCGGCAGCCTCCGCGACTGTCTGATACGCGAGCTCTCCTGCGGCGAGTTTGCGACGGCGGACAAGGCTGCCATGCTCATCGGCAAATTCGGCGTTCGAACCGCGATCCCCGCGCTTCGTAAGGCGATGGGGAGCGCCGATTATCGGCTCGTCGGCGAGTCGATGCTCGCCCTCGCGCGATTGAACGACGACGACAGCCTGATCGCGATAGGCACCGCGCTCGAAACGGCGCGCGAGAGCTTTACTCTCTCCCGCGGCGTCCAGGCGATGGAGGTGTTTCGCTCGCCTTCCGCCATACCGATTCTGATCGCCCTTTTAAGGCGGGAGGATTTGCCCCCGCACGTGGCTGACGAGGCGATTCTCGCGCTGGCCTTCATCATGGAAATTCCAAAGGGCTTTTTCTACGCCTACGGCGAATACGTCTCGGATAGAACGCGCGCAGCCTCGATTATCCAGGACGCCCTCGACGAGGGACTGCTTATTTCGCGCGGAAAGAATCGCGCGTCGATGATCGAGGACGATGGCGAGTTCGCGGCCATGCTGCGTTCCTTTATCGCCGACCCTGAGTCTGAAACCCGCCTGTTTCGGTGGGCGGCGGATCGACGCAAGGGACGAACGGGGCTTCGCTCGGCCCTGCTCATCGGTTCCGTCCTGGACAGCGACCTTCGCCGCCTTGAGCCGTTCAGGTTCTTTCTGTGCTATTGGGCCGCGTGCCTGAGGCTCGACGGGCGCCTTATTGAAAAGTAGGCGGCTATCGGTTATCCTGTTCAAATGAATGTCACGAATCGCGGCAGGACCGCGCGTTTCCTGCTCATCATGGCCATGGCCGGATTCCTCTTTTCGTCATGCACCGGGCTTATCGGATACGGCGTGCTGAATTGGTCCGTGCCCGAGTATAACCTTTCCGCGGGCGACATCGTGCCCGTTTTTATCCAATCGAATATCGGGAAGGTTTACGTCGTCGGCGTGGGCAATGGCTCAAGAAAGCGCATCGAGCTTCCCCTCTGGCAGTTGACGCTGCATCGCTCAAAGTCCGCCGCCAAAAAGGCCGCGGCCTCTCTTGCCGAGTACCGCCATTCCTACGCGACGGTCAAGCTGGACGGCCTGCCGATCCGCGCGGAGCCCGAGAATACCGCGCGGCAGGTCTACCGCCTGCGCGAGGCCCAGAAAGTCAAGATCCTGAAAAAAGGCGAGGGTTCGCCCGTGCTCGCGGGTAATTCCCCGCTTGAGGGCGACTGGCTCGAGGTCATGACCGACGACGGAGCGATAGGCTGGTGCTTCTCCTATAACCTAACCCTGTTCGACGAGCGCGAGGGCGGCGCCGGTATGACGGTCGCCACCGATTCCGGTCCCGACGAGTCCCTTGAGATTCTCCTTTCGCGCGGCTGGTACCCCGAGGAGTACCGCACGATGATCGAGACCGACAAGATCGACCTTGACCGAATGGATCCCCAATGGGGCTTTTTCGTCGGCAAGGACACCGGGATCGCGCGCATCGTTTCCGCCGAGGGTCTTCAGAGCTTCCCTTATACTTCAATCGTCAAGAACGCCGACGGAACGTATCGGTTCGAGGGCTCAAGCCTCGTCGCGCAGGTTCGCCGCGCCGATTCCATCCTCGTGCAATACACCGACGCGAACGGGATGCCCCACGCGGAATACTACGCAAACCTCGCCGCGCCGGATTCCGTCATTGCGGCCGAAAAGGAACGGCGCGCGGAGATTCTCGCGAAGATCCGCGGCTCAGGCCCCCGTTTCGCGTCCGGAAACTACGGCGTGCTGCAGCTCCTACCAAATGGTAAATTCCTATGGAGCGGCTATCAGCTTCTTTCCCCTTCCATCATCCCCTCGGGGGCGGGAGCCGGCGGCGAGGTCGCGATTCGCCGTTTCCTCGACGACTCGCTTTCGGGCGAGTACGACGGCGCTATCTCGTTCCGTTTCGAGTCCACCTCGGCATGGATCACCTTCCTCTACGACGTTTCGAAAGACGGGCTAAAGCTCGAATTCGTCAGCGACTCGAATATCGATGACTCTATCGTGAAAGCCAGAAATCTCTCGCCGACCGTTATGTTCTTCAAACCGGAGAAAGCGCAAGGGGACGGGCAGTAATGGCATTCGTCCAATTTTCCCGCGTTTCGCTCGCCTTTGGCGACCGCGACATCCTTCGGGCCGTCTCGCTGAACCTCGCGTCCGGCACGAAGGCCGCCCTTGCCGGCGCGAACGGCTCCGGTAAATCCACGCTAATGAAGGTGCTCGCCGGGACGATAAAGCCCGACGGCGGCGACCGCGCGATACAGAAAGGCACCCGCGTTTCCTACCTTCCTCAGTCGGGGATCGTTCACTCCGGGCGCAAACTCATGGAGGAGACCGAGACGGCCTTTTCACGCGGCCTCGAGCTCGTCGCGCGCATCGATTCCCTCGGCGACGAACTTGCATCGATAGGCGCGACGGGCGACCCCGCTAAGGTCGCGCGTCTCGTGGAGGAGCATCACGCGGCGCAGGCGGAGCTCGACGATTCGGGCTGGCATCGCCGAAGGTCTCTCTCGGAGCAAATGCTTCTAGGCCTTGGCTTTTCGCCATTCGACTTCGATCGCGCCGTCGACGAATTCTCGGGCGGCTGGCAGATGCGCATCGCGCTCGCCAAGGTCCTCCTTGAGCGGCCTGACATCCTTCTCCTCGACGAACCGACTAACTACCTCGACCTCGAGGCCCGCTCATGGCTCGAGGGATGGCTCCGCGATTTTACCGGCGGCTTCCTGATCGTTAGCCATGACCGCTATTTCCTCGACGTGACCGTCAACGAGGTCTACGAGCTTTTCGGCGGCGACCTTAAGCGGTATGCCGGTACCTATACACAATACGAACACGTCCGCGAGGCCGAGCTC
>DAOPXQ010000083.1:0-8883 GCA_035352395.1 Treponemataceae bacterium
GCGCTTCATCGGTGACATCCGCGAGATGTTCTCGCTCCGCTGCCAGAAGGCAGGGCTCGGGCTTTACGTGGAGATCTCGGGCGATTTGCCGAAGCGCGTCAGAGGAGACCTCGGCAAGCTCAGGCAGGTAATGATTAACCTGGTGGGCAACGCCGTCAAATTCACCCAGGAGGGCGGCATCGGCATCCTCGCGGGAATTGACGGCGGCAAGATCCGCTTCTCCGTGACCGACTCGGGGAAAGGCATCCCTTCCAACGAACTCGAGATGATCATGCTGCCGTTTACCCAATCGTCCATAACCGATAACGAGGGCGGCACGGGGCTCGGCCTCGCGATCTCGTCGCGCTATATACAGATGATGGGCGGAAGCCTCTCCGTGCAAAGCGAGGTCGGCAAGGGAAGCACTTTCAGCTTCGCGATTAACCTTCCGGAAACGGACGAGGCCCTTCCGGACTCGCTCGCCCCGGAAACCGCGATCGCGGTCAAGCAGGGCTCGAGCGTGACGGCGCTCATCGTCGACGACAAAGAGGTCAACCGGCTCGTCCTTAAGGAGATGCTCGAGGCCTCGGGCTTCCTGACGATGGAGGCGGAGAACGGCAAGGTTGCCGTCGAGCGAACGGGCGAATTCAAGCCCGCGATCGTGTTCATGGATATCAAGATGCCCGTAATGGACGGATTCGAGGCCATGCGCGCGATCAAGCAGAATCCCGCCACCGCGGGGATACCGGTCTTCGCGCTGACCGCGAGCGCCTTCGTCAACGACGAGAAAAAGATACTGGAGGCGGGCTTCGACGGCTTCCTCGCGAAGCCGTTCAAGAAATCCTCGCTATTCAGGCTTATACGGGAAAAGTCCGGCGTCGAGCTCGAGTACGAAACGGCGGAGATTCACGAAAGCAAGACCGTGCCCAACGCGGCGGAGATAGACTGGGGCGGCGCGGCGCGCGAACTCGGCAAGCTGGGAATCTCCCGGCTTTCGGACAGCGTGCTCATCAACGACTTTACCGCGGTCCGCGCCTTCGCCGAGGAGATCAAGGCAAAACTGCCGGCGCTTTCCGCGCTTCTTGACTGGCACGCGGAGAGTTTTGACGAGACGGCTCTTGAGTCCGCGATCAAGCGGCTCGAACAGGAAAAAAAGGAAGGGTGACGGATATGGAACAGGCGGGGCAAAGCAGGATTCTCGTGGTCGACGACATTGAGGAGAACCTCAAGGTTCTTTCCGAAACCCTCGTCGAGGAGGGGTTCTATCCCCTTCAGGCGAAAAACGGCGAGCGCGCGATCCAAATCGCGAAGAAGGCTCAGCCCGACCTGATCCTGCTCGACATCAAGATGCCCGACATGGACGGCTTCGAGACCATCGCGGCGCTTAAATCCGATCCCGAGACCGCGGATATTCCCGTCATTTTCATCTCGGCGCTGAACCAGATCGAGGACAAGGTCCGAGGCTTTAGGGCAGGCGCCGTCGATTACGTTTCAAAGCCGTTTCAGAAAGAGGAAGTGATAGCGCGCGTCGGGACACACCTTAAGCTCCGGGCCGCCCAGCGCGCGGTGGAGGCTGAACGGGAGAAATCCGAACGCCTTCTATTAAATATCCTACCCTTGAGCGTCGCCGAGGAGCTTAAAAACACGGGAAAATCGACCCCGCAGCTCTTCCCTGACGTGACCGTGCTCTTCTCCGACCTCGTGCATTTTACCGAGCAGACCGTCAGGCTCGCGCCGGAGGTTCTGCTCGGGGAGCTCAACGCCATATTCTCCGCCTTCGACGAGATCATGGCCGAAAACGGCTGCGAGCGGATCAAGACCATCGGGGACGCCTATTTCGCGGTGTGCGGAATTCCCGAGGCGAGGCCGGACCACGCGCTCCGAATGGCAAAGGCCGCCCAGGGGATGGTCGACTGGCTCGCCAAACGGAACGAGACCGCCGAAACCCGCTGGGAAATGCGCATCGGGGTGCATACCGGCAGCGCCATCGCGGGTATTGTCGGGACCAATAAATATATCTATGATGTATTTGGCGACACGGTAAATACCGCCTCGCGCATGGAATCGCATTCCGAGCCCATGAAGATAAACCTGTCCGAAAAAACCGCCGCTCTGATCGGGGACTCGCTGCCCCTCGTCTCCCGCGGCGGCATAGAGGTCAAGGGAAAAGGCATTATGCAAATGTTTTTTCTCGAGTGACATATAAGCGCTAAACCGGTGTTATACCCTACGTGCGAGGAACGTCGTTGGCATGAGAACTTCCGGAACCGTTACAATCGATGATTTTGATGAACTGTACCAGAAATTCGGGCCAATGGTGCTCCGACGCTGCCGTCATCTTCTGAAAGACGAGGATAAGGCTCTGGATGCGATGCAGGATACCTTCGTCCGCATAATCGAGCGAAGGGAACGCATTTCCGGTGTCTGCTCAAGCCTTTTCTACACGGTGGCTACCACGGTCTGCCTGAACAAGATACGTTCGGACAAGATCAGGTACTCGCCTCAGATCGATGACTTACTCGGGGAGATGTCGGACACGAAGTCCGCGCATCATGAGGACCTGACCGACGCCGGTATTCTCCTGGACGTCATCTTTTCCGATACCAAGGAAGATACCCGGTCAATGGCGGTCCTTCACTACGTCGATGGACTGACCCTCGAGGAAACCGCGGCTGAAATGCACATGTCCGTTTCCGGAGTGCGAAAAAGACTTTCGACGCTCCGGAAAAATGCCCTTCAATGCGTCGGAGAGTAACATGGGAACACCAGGTCTGCGGCAAGAACAGTATTTCCTCAAAGAACGGGTCCCGGAGACCCAGTCGGCCGGATACGCTGAGTCGATGGACGCAATCGAAAAATCGAACGAAGAGATCCTTTCCTCCTATCCCGTCGAGGACATGAAGGCCGCCGTGCGGGCAAGGCTCGCGGAGAGCGCAAAGCTCGCGCCGCGGTCGGCTTCAATCCCCGAAACCGGGGACACCGCCAGTGAGCCTCGGCTAACCCGCTCCTTCTTCGGCTCGTTCGGAGCGGTCAAAATCGCGTCTACGGCGCTTGCGGCTTGCCTCGTCGTGGCGTTTACCGCCGTGACGGTAACGACCGCGATCTCCCGTGGCGGCTCGCGTCCCGGGGACGCCGGAGCGTCGGTCGCGATGGCGGAAACGCGCGCGAAAGGGGCCGGCCCGACGCTTTTCATCTATAAAAAGGACGGCGACAAGGCAATCAGGCTCGTCACCAACTCGAAGGTGCAGGCGGACGACGTAATCCAGCTGAGCTACTTCGCGGGAAGCGCGTCCTACGGCGCCATCCTTTCCGTCGACGGAAACGGCGTCGTTACCCAGCACTATCCCGATTTCGGCGATATCCCGGCGATGCTTCTCCCCATCGGAGAGGTTTCGCTCGACTTCGCCTACCAGCTGGACGACGCGCCGAGGTTTGAACGGTTCATCTACATCGTCGGGAACACTGTATTCTCGACGTCACTCTACAAAGCGCAGCTCGCCCAGGCGGCGAAAAGCGCGGCAACCCCAGATTTCGAATTACCCGACTCGCTTAACGGAAAGGCGACCGTCTTCGATATCATTCTTTTGAAGTAAGGAGCAAGCCATGAAATTACGCACATATACCGGATTACTTTCGTTCTTCGCCATGATCGCCCTCGGGGCTCCCGTTTCGGCAAAACCCGCTCCCGCGAACGAGCAGCTTCCGATCGAGCGATACGCCCTCTACGTCGCCAGCAACAACGGCGGAAAGGGACGCGAGATCCTCAAATACGCCGGTTCGGACGCGGTTCGCCTTTCCAAGACGATGACCGAGGTCGGCGGGGTTAAGTTCGGCAACAGCCTGCTCCTCTCCGATCCCACCAAGCAAGACATCGAGGACGCGTTCGACGCGTTCAACGACACGATACAGAGAAACAAGGCGAAGGCTCGCAGGACCGAGTTCATATTCTACTATTCGGGCCATTCGGACGAACGATCGTTCCTTCTCGGCAACGAACGCTTCGACTATACCGAGCTGAAGACCGCCATCGACAACATCCCGTCCGACGTTCACGTCGTGATGCTCGATTCCTGCTACTCGGGCAATTTCGTCCGCGCCAAGGGCGGTTCCCGCCAGAAATCGTTCCTGATGGACGACACGACGATCGTGCAGGGACACGCCTACCTTTCGTCCAGCTCAGAGCACGAGGCGAGCCAGGAATCCGACGCGATTCAGGCTTCGTACTTTACCCACGCGCTCGTAACCGGTCTTCGCGGCGCGGCCGACACCTCCGGCGACAGCCGCGTCTCGCTCAACGAGCTCTATCACTACGCCTTTAACGAGACGCTCCTTAACACCGAGCTTACCGCGGTAGGGCCGCAGCATCCTTCCTATAACATCACCCTCGTCGGCTCCGGAGACCTCGTGCTTACCGACATCGCCGAGGCCGAGGCCGTGCTCTTTATCCCCGAGGAAAGCGAGGGAAGGTATTTTATCCGCGACTCGAACGGGATCCTCGTATCCGAGCTCAATAAGATTCGCGGGGCGGCGATCTCGCTCGCGCTCCCCTCGAACATCTACAGCATCGTCGTCGTGACCCCGAAGGCGACGCTTCAGGGAACGATCACCCTCAATCGCGGCGAGCGTATCTCGATAGGAACGGATACCTTTGGCGCCGTACCCAAAGTCTACGGAAGGGCTCGCGGCAGCGTCGAGGATATGTCGCTTGAGGCGGAAGCCGATCGGGCAAGGCAGCGCGCCATCGAGGCAGCCGAGGCCGCGAAGGCGGAAAAAGCGGGAAAGAGCGACGCCGAGGACGAAAGCGCGGCGGCGGACGATAGCGACGCGACGCGGGAGAATGCCTCGATTTCCGACGATAGTCCCGTTAGATATCGGTTTTTCCAGATTGGTTTCGTCCCAGGCCTCGCGTTCCCCTTTAAAGCGAAGAACGTTCTTTTCTCGGTCAACGCCTTCGGCGGCCTTAACACCAACATCGGCGCCCTTCAGGCGAACGGATTCATGGGCATCATCAAGAACGACCTTAGGGGCATCCAGGCATCGGGCTTCATGAACACCGTCTCCGGGGACGTCTCGGGCGGACAGGCCGCGGGCTTCATGAACTTTGGAAGGCACAACGTCGAGGGATTCCAGGGCGCGGGCTTCATGAACTTCGCCGGGGACCTCGGCGGCATTCAGGCCGCGGGCTTCATGAACTTCGCCGGCGACGTCGGGGGAGTCCAGGCAGCTGGTTTCATGAACGTCGCCAAGAAAGTCGGGGGCGGACAGGTCGCGGGTTTCATCAATATAGCGGGCAACGTCGAGGGAATTCAGGTCGGCGTCATCAATATCGCGAAAAGCAATAAGGGCGCGTCGATCGGCCTTCTGAACTTCATCGCCGACGGCATCATGTCGCCCGCGATCTACCTTGACAGCAACAGCTACCTTTGCCTTCAGTACCAAGGCGGAACGAACGCGTTCTACACGACCTTCATGGCGGGCATCAATACCGCCCAGTTTACCAAATGGGATTATACCCGCGTGGTATTCGGGGCGGGCATTGGAACGCGCGTTCAGCTAATCCCCGCGTTCTCGATAGACCTTGAGGCCCTGTGGAAATCCTACGTCGACTTCTCTCAGGACCCGACGAAATTCACGACCTACGAGTATCCCGAGTTCTCCATCCAGTACAACGGCGGCATACAGTACGCCCAGGTCCCGGAACTCCGCGCGACGCTTAATTTCTCCATCGCGAAGCACCTTTCGGTCTTCGCCTCGGTCAACGTCGACGGCCGAATCGCCGGCTTCAACGACCTCGCGTTCGAGCGCGACGAATACAAGACTGGCTCCTACACCATAGGAAAAACGCCGGTCACGCTCTACCCCACCTTCTCGCTCGGCATAAAGTTCTAAAGAATACGCAATAAATAATAAAGGGAAATCCGGATCGCGATGCGCCGGATTTCCCTTTTCGCTTTTAGCGCTTTTTTAATTCGCATCGCATTCACGAAGCAAGGACACGAACGATGAAAAAAAGTATCGCGTTTATCGCCATCGCGCTTTTAATATGCCAGTTGGCATTCGCGCTGGACGTTCCCGTCACGGTGATCGACAAGGACCTTGGCATTCCGCTCGAGGGCGACGCAGACGATACTTTCGAGAATCGAGTATCCCGCGATGGCGATGAAGCAGGGCATCGAGGGAGTCGTATACCTCGAGCTCTTCATAGACGAGGCGGGATTGATACGGAAGATAAGCGTACTCAAGGACCCGGGACACGGTTTCGCCGAAGCGGCCATAGCCGCGATCACGGGACTGCGCTGCAAACCCGCGTCCGCGAACGGAAGGCCGGTCGCGGTGCGTTTCCGCTACCCCGTGCGCTTCGCGATCCACTGATCGCCAATCATCCACTCGCGTAAAAAAAAAACCGCGGAAAGGCTCTTGAGCCCCCGCGGTTTTTTTTCCGTTGCCGAGTTTCTACCGCGCCGAGCCGGCGCGATTCCCTTGAAGGGTTTTTTGCAGCGTATAAAGGTAACGCTTGATCTTCTGGCTCGCGGTCTTCTCGAACTGCGCGATGATCTCCACGCGATCGATCCTCGACATCTTGTTGACGTTCTCGTTTACGAAGAACTTGATCTCGCTAAGGATTTCCTCTCGCTTGTAATAGAGCATCTCCGACATGCCGCTTACGGCGTCGTAGACGGCATCCGTCATCGCTTGAATCTGCCCGCCCTCGCCGGCGCGCTTCTTCGCCTCGGTCGCGAGCTTCTCCTCGTCGATCTGCACCAGCGCGACGAGAGACGAGTTTTCGCCCTCCACGACGAGGGACTCCGCGACGTACGGGTGCTGGTTAAGCACGAACTCGATATCCTCGGGATAGATGTTTTCCCCGGACGCGCCGAGGATCATGTTCTTTGAGCGTCCCTTAAGCGACAGCCTAACCTCGCCCTTTCGCGCGGCAAACTCGCCAAGGTCGCCGGTTCGGAACCAGCCGTCCTGGGTAAACGCCTGGGCGGTCAGCGCGTCGTCATGGTAGTAGCCCTTCATGACGTTCGGTCCGCGCGCGATCAGTTCGCCGATCCCGGTTACCGGATCGGGGTCGAGGATCGAAAGCTCAACGCCGGGCATCGCGGGCCCGATCGTTCCGGGCTTGGTAATCGAGGGACCCGAACCCGCGAGCAGCGGCGAGGTCTCGGTAAGGCCATAGCCGATCGCGTAAGGGAATTTAGCTTCTTTAAGGAACCGTTCGACGATCGGGTCGACCTTGGAGCCG
Organism: Treponemataceae bacterium; assembly: GCA_035352395.1. GTDB lineage: Bacteria > Spirochaetota > Spirochaetia > Treponematales > Treponemataceae > Teretinema. The sequence goes on from DAOPXQ010000083.1 coordinate 7,229, forward strand.
CCGATGCCGAAGAACTTAATGCGGCCTCCGAAGGTCCTCATCAGGGACTTTCCCGCGACGCGGTGCAGGATCTTCCTGAAAAGGGGAATCCCATAGAGCTTCGCGACCGCGGGCTTCGAGGTAAAGGTCGGGACGATCTTGTTCTTGTAGATCTTCTCCATGATGATCGGCACGGAGAGCATAATGGTCGGGCGAACCCGAGTGAGCGCGGGAAGCAGCGTGCTGACGGTCGGCGCCTTCTCTAGATACCGGAGGCATGCGCCGTTCAGGAAGAACATGAGGAAACCGATCGTGAATTCGTATACGTGCGACATCGGCAGGATCGAGAGCCCGACGTCGGCTTTGTTGATTCTCTGGAAGAACTGGCCGCCGATCGCGGTGAACACGAGGTTTTTATGGCTCAGCTCGACGCCCTTCGACCTTCCGGTCGTGCCCGAGGTATAGATGATGGACGCGGTATCGTCTTCGGCGATATCCATCGCGGGGATCACGCCCGAGCGCGCTTCCTCGCCCGAGACGAGCGAAAGGTCGTCCATCTTGATGACGCGGAGGATTCCGAGCGATGCGGGATCGGGAACGCGATCGGCGAGCTTCGCGGACACGATCAGGGTCTGCGCGCCTGAATGCCGGATGCAGGTCTCGACCTCTTTGGCGGTAAAATCGGGAAGCAGAGGAACGGCGATCGCCCCTGAGGTTACGACGGAGAAATAGGATATGCCCCAGTTAGGCGCGCTCGCGCCGTAAATCGCCACGCGGTCACCCTTTTCGACGCCAAGCCGCCACAGGCGGTTTTTTAGCGACAGGATGTGGTTTCCGACCTCCGCATAGCTGATGGGTTCACCCGAAACGAACGCAAGCGCTGGCCGATCGGCAAATTTCTTGAGGCTGTTAGCAAGTAAGGCCGGGAATGTGTAAGATCCGAGATCGCGTATAGTCTCCATCTAGACTCCTTATATACATTAAAGACAGTGGTAACACTGATTAGTTGCGCTTAATATGACACTTTTTACATTTCCGTCACAGTCACCAAGCAAAAAAAAAGTGACTCTGGCCCAAGTCTTGAGCCCAAGTCACTTTTATATAATCCAAGATAACCCGGGTTTTGATTCCCGGTCAAATAAAAACAGCTAAAAATCCAAAAACTTTACCAAACCTTCTCGCGGATGAAGGTGTCGTTCCTGTCGTAACCGACGGAAATGATACCAACCTTCGTCGCCGTATAGCCTTCGACAAAATCGATATACAGGCGAGCTTCCTTGGGAAGCTTGTCGTAAGAGCGGCATTCCTTAAGGCAGGTTTTCCAGCCCTTGAAATGCTTGAGCACGGGTTTCGCGCGATTGAGTTCCTCGATTGAAGCCGGGAAATCCTCGGTTACGACGCCGTCGATCTCATACCCGACGCAAGCCTCGATATCGTCAAGGGTATCGTATACGTCAAGATGGGTCAGGACGAGCTCGTCGATCGAGTTGGACTGGCAGGCATAGCGAAGCGCGACGAGGTCGAGGTAGCCGCAGCGGCGGGGCCGACCGGTCGTGACGCCGTACTCACGCCCGGTCTCCCGGACGAAATGATAGAGTTCGCTCTGGCTGTGTTCGTCGAACTCGGTGGGCATCGGGCCGTTTCCGACGCGGGTCGAATAGGCCTTGAAAACGCCG
>DAOPXQ010000084.1:0-7584 GCA_035352395.1 Treponemataceae bacterium
AGCGCGAGGCGGCCCGCGAGACGGGACTCCTTTCGCAACTATCGTCCGGCTGGTTCGCGTATACCGTCCGCGAAACAGTGCTGCTCGGTCGCTACGCGCGCGGATCCCGCTCGCCCCTCGCGTCGCCAGGCCGGGCGGATACCGAGGCCATCGACCGCGCGATGGCCGAATGCGGCGTGCTTGAGCTATCGGACGAGCTTCTTTCCCGCCTATCGGGCGGCCAGCTCCAGCGCGTGTTTCTCGCGCGGGCGATCGCGCAGGAACCCTCGACGCTGCTTCTCGACGAACCGACGAACCACCTCGACCTCAAGTATCAGCATGGGCTTATCGCGCTCGCGGAGCGTTGGACCGCCGGCGGGGACAGGGCGACGATCGGGGTATTCCACGACCTTCCGCTCGCGCTCCGCTTCGCGGACCGAATCATCCTGATGGACGGCGGCGAAATCGCGGACTCAGGGTACCCACGGGACGTCCTGAACGGCAAGGAGATCGACCGGGTATACGGAATGCCGGTCGCGGATTCGATTCGCTCACTTTTACAAAACCTATAAAATCTGGTATCTTTCTTGAATATGGTACACAGAATACGGAATGACATTCCCCAACTCGCGGAAGGCACGTTCGTCGCGCATTCGGCCGAGGTCGCGGGACAGGTTACCCTGGGAAAGGGCTCGTCGGTCTGGTTCTCCGCGGTCGTGCGCGGGGACATCGCCCCGATCGCCATCGGAGAGAACTCGAACGTCCAGGACTGCGCCGTCATCCACTGCGATACCGGAGCCCCCTGCGCGATCGGTAACGGCGTCACGATCGGCCACGGCGCGATCCTCCACTCGGCGACGATCGGGAACAACTCGCTCATCGGCATGGGCGCCATCGTGCTCGACGGCGCGACGATCGGCGAGAACTCCATAGTCGGCGCGGGATCTCTCGTTACCGGGGGAAAGTCCTTCCCCGCGGGATCGCTGATCCTCGGCAGCCCCGCGAAGGTCGTCCGCGAGCTCACGGCGGACGAAATCGCGGGAATCGCCAAGAGCGCCCTTCACTACGCCCAGCTCGCGTCTACCGCCGACTCGGACTACCAGGACGCGCAAACACTGTGACCCTCCGCCAGATAATCGAAAACCTTCCCGCGCACGTCGTCTACGGGGTCGCGGGATTCCAGGAAAGCGAGATCACGACCGTGCTCGCGGGAGACCTCATGAGCGACATGCTGGTCTCCGTGGAAACCGACGCGTTGATCGTCACGAGCCTCGCGACCGAGCAGACGGTACGGAGCGCCGACGTGATCGGCGCCGCCGCGATCCTCCTCGTCAACGACAAACTCCCGCTTCCCTCCATGCGAAAGCTCGCCAAGGAGTGCGACATCACCCTCCTCGCCACGCCCATGCCGATGTACGAGACATGCGTCACCCTCGGCTTCCTCAGGTCCTGCGATGAAAAGAAAGACTGAGTCCCCCGAGTCCCTCGCGCGAACCCTCGCGCGGCAAGGGATCGAGTCCGCGACGCTGTCCGTCCCGAAGCCCGGCGCCACGGCGGATAAAACGCGCGTGCGACGAGTCGCGCTTAAGGGCGATAAAGAATATCAGTGCGAGGAACTTCGCGGCGCGCAGGCCTTCCACAAGAACCTCTCCGCAAGCGAGCTCGAGGCTTATCTCGCGCGATGGCTCGCCGTGTACGGACGCGCGGAAATACTAACCGCGCAAGGCAGCGCTGACGTCATCGCTACGAAAACCGGCGAGCTCTCGGTTCTTTTCAAGGAAGCCTCGCGTAAAAACCTCGATACCGCCATCGTACCCGAAGGCCCTTGCGCGATCGATAGCCACGACCGCGCGAAGAACTACATCCTGAAGGAAGGAATTCCTGTTCCGTTCCTCGTCGACCTTGGCGTAATGACTCAGGCCGGAGAGGTCGTCAAATCGCGCTACGATAAATTCCGCCAGATCAACCGCTTCCTCGAGTTCATCGCCGACGTAGTACCTGAGCTGGAAAAAGCGGCCGCGGAGCGCGAGTCGGGCGAGATCACCGTCGTTGACTTCGGCTGCGGCAAGTCCTATCTCACCTTCGCCGTGTACTACTACCTCACGGCGATTCGCGGGATACGGGCCCGCATCGTCGGCCTTGACCTCAAGGAAGACGTGATCGCGAACTGCGAGTCGCTCGCGCGCGAATACGGCTACGACGGACTCAAGTTCAGCGTCGGCGACATCGCGGACTACGCGGGCGCCGAAACGGCCGACATGGTAATCACGCTTCACGCGTGCGACACGGCGACGGACCTCGCGCTTGCGCAGGCCGTTCGCTGGGGCGCGCGCGTCATACTCTCGGTCCCCTGCTGCCAGCACGAGCTCAACGCGCAACTCGCCGAACCGGCCCCGAACGAGGCCGCGGCGAATGGCCGCGCGACGCTCGCGCCCGCCTTTAAGCACGGCATCATCCGCGAGCGCATGGCCGCGCTCCTGACGGACGCGATGCGAGCCGAACTCCTCGACATCGCCGGCTACCGCGTGCAGGTACTTGAGTTCATCGACATGAGCCACACTCCGAAAAACCTGCTGATCCGGGCCGTTAAGGAACGCGGCAACGGCTCGGGAGCGAGCGGCAACGACTCGGAATACCGAGCCCTGCGCGATTTCCTCGGGGCCGCGCCGACGCTCGAACGCGAGCTTGGGAAGGAGTAAGGAAAAATGGCGAAAATTCTCGTCGCGATGAGCGGAGGGGTCGACAGCTCCGTCGCCGCGAAACTGCTAATAGACCAGGGCCACGAGGTCGCGGGCGCGACCATGAAACTCTTTTCCAACGAGGACATCGTGCTCTGCGACGACGCGACGCGCACCTGCTGCGCGCTCTCGGACGTCGAGGACGCGCGGCGCGTCGCGGATAAGCTCGGCATCGAGCACTTCGTGTATAACTTTCGCGACCTCTTCGCGGAGAAGGTTATCGGCCATTTCGTCGACTCCTACCTCGAGGGCAAGACGCCGAACCCCTGCATCGACTGCAACCGTTGGCTTAAGTTCGATAAGCTCATCGAGCGCGCGACCCTCCTCGGCTTCGATGCCGTCGCGACAGGCCACTATTCGATCATAACCCGCGAACCCGCTACCGGTCGCTATGTCCTTCGCCGCGGGGTCGATCGCTCAAAGGACCAGAGCTACGTGCTATACAGCCTTACGCAGGCTCAGCTCGCGCGGACGCTTTTCCCGCTGGGCGAGCTGGATAAGGCGACGGTACGCAAGATCGCGGAGGAAGCGGGTCTCGTCAACGCGCGAAAGCCCGACAGCCAGGATATCTGCTTCGTCCCCGGCGGCGACTATCCCGCGTTCATCGACAAGGCGGCGCCCGGCCGCGTGATTCCCGGGGACTTCATCGACCTCGCGGGAAAAGTGATCGGAAAGCACAAAGGCGTCGCGCACTACACGATCGGCCAGCGCAGGGGTATAGCGGCCGCGTTCGGCAAGCCGATGTACGTCGTCGCGAAAAACGCGACTGACAATACCGTCACCCTCGGCGAGGACAAGGACCTTATGTCAACGTCGCTCGTCGCGAACGACGTAAACCTCATCTCGGTCGAGCGACTCGACGGTCCCATGAACGTCACAGTCAAGATCCGCTACAACCAGAACGAGCAGGAAGCGACCGTAACCCCGCTCGCGGACGGCGAGATCCGCGTGGACTTCGCACAGCCTCAGCGCGCCGTCACCGAAGGACAGGCCGTCGTCCTATACTCCGGCGACGCGGTCGTCGGCGGCGGGACGATCGTCTCCAAGTCCTGATCGCGCGCGCCGACTCTCGACTATGAACGGGGCTGCGCCGCACCTTGCGCGGGAACGGCACCTTGCGCCTGAGTCTGCGCCTGCGCCCGCAGCGTCCGCAGTTCCTTCGCGAGCACGGCGAGCCGCGTATCGTCGCGGATAACCGCCATCACGTGCAAGACGCGTTCCTTAGACCCGTCATACACCCGATAGAACGAGCATCCAAGCAGGCGTGGCTCACGGCCGTTGCCCGCGGGCACGGTAAAGTGCGCGGCCGTCAGCGGATTCATCGAGGCGATCGAGCGCTCGCTATGCGAGGGATCGAACATCAGCTCGATGAAATCGGCGAATAGCCGGGCCTTGTCGGGCGCGAGCATCTCGGAGAACAAATCCTTCACGTTACGGCCCGTAAGCCCCCGCGTGCCAAGGATCCTCTCGCTCGCCGCCGAGTAATTCGGGCAGATTCGATACGTCGGGTCGATCAGGAAAAGCCCGTCCGAGACGTTGTCGAAGATATCGCGGTACTCGTCCCTCGCGATCGTATTCGACTCAAGCCCTTCCATCACCTTGTTGTACAGCGACGCGATCTGACCGATCTCGGTAAACGGCTCCACGGCCAATCGCTTCGAAAGATCGCCCGTGCGCGCCTGCTCGTCCATCGTGGACAAGAGGTCGAAGATCTCCGTGGACGCGCCGTGCTCAGTTACGTTAAGCCCGATTCGCTCCTGCTCTGCCGTGACGCGCATCGGATGTATCAGGTTCAGGATCGAAAGGAACAGAAACGCCAATCCGAAGGCCCATACGGCGCACGCGCCGATACCGACGAGCTGCGCGAGAATCTGGCTCCCGCCGATCGGGTTCGTCCCGAGGATCGCGGGATCGCCGAAGATCCCGACCGCGAGCGTTCCCCATATGCCTCCGGCCAAGTGCACAGGAATGGCGCCGACCGCGTCGTCGATGCGCAGGCGCTCAAGGAGGAACGACGCGCCGAGCATGACGATTCCCGCGATGATTCCGATGACGATCGATTCGGGCGCAGACACGCAATGGCATCCCGCGGTGATCGCGACGAGACCGGCAAGCGAGCCGTTCATCACGAAGTTGACGTCCGGGAGCCCCGTTACCATCCAGCCGAGAAACAGCGCGGAGAGCATTCCCGCCGCGGCGGCGAGACAGGTGTTGAGAATGATCCCGGGAACCGCCGACGTCATGGCGAGGGTGCTTCCCCCGTTGAACCCTATCCAGCCGAACCAGAGGACCATGACGCCCGCGACGGACATCGGGATATCCGCGCCCTGAATCTTATTCGGCTTGCCGTCCTTGCCAAATCTCCCGATGCGCGGCCCGAGCACCAACAGAGCCGCGAGCGAAACGTACCCGCCGACGGAATGAACGACCGTGGATCCCGCGAAGTCGATGAATCCGATCGACGCGAGCCAGCCGCGGCCTAACGCGATCGCGTCCCCTCCCGCGCCTCCCCAAGCCCAATGCCCGAAGATCGGGTAGATAACGGCGGACATGAACGCCGTGCTGATGATATACGAGGAGTACTTCATGCGCTCCGCGACCGCGCCCGAGACGATCGTCGCGGAGGTCGAGCAGAACATCGCCTGAAACAGGAAGAAAACGGCGAGGCTCTTCGCCGTGGCACCGGAAAAGTCGGTAAGGAAGTGGCTCATCCCGACGAGCCCGCCGCGCGAGTCGCCGAACATCAGCCCGAATCCCACCGCCCAAAAAAGGAGCAGCGAGACCCCGAGGTCGGTAAGGTTTTTGATCGCGACGTTTATGCTGTTTTTATTTCGGGTCAGGCCGGACTCCACCATGGAGAATCCGGCTTGCATGAAGAAGACGAGGCCCGCGGCCACCGTCACCCAGAGTGCGTCGATAAGTTCCTTTACGTTCACGGGTACCTCCCGCAAGGACGGACGACCGGTGAACGCTAAGGAACGGACTACAATCGCCGCGCCTTTGCTGTATATTTATGCACATATATAGCATATTTATACAAACTAGTCAATACAGCAAGAATAGGCTATATTCGCCCCATGAACATCGACGTTGGCATTATCGCCATGGATTTGGACGACACCCTTCTCCGCCACGACCTTACCATCTCGGATCGTACCGTCAAAACCCTCAAAGAGGCCTCGGACCGGGGAATCCTCGTCATGCTCGCCTCCGGCCGCGCCCCGGACGCGATGACGCCGTACGCCAAGAGAATCGGAATCGACAAGAAACGCAGTTTCATGATCTGCAACAACGGCTCGCAGATCATCACGTCCGACACCCTCGAGATCAAGCGCGAGCACTACATCCCGAACGACATCGCCATAGAAGCCTTCAGGCTCGCGGTGGACGCGGGACTCTCCTGCCATATCTACGAAAACGACCTGATCTACGTCTCGAAGGAAACGGAATTCTCCGACCAAGACCAAAGGCTTTCCGGGCTCAAGCCCGTCGTCCCCGACGACTACGAGGCCCTGATCCAGCGCGGTTCGTACAAGCTGGTAATCCCCGGGGATCCCGAATTCATCGTGCCGATCGAGGCGGAGTTCAAGGCGATCTTCCAGGACCGCGCGACTGTATTCGTCAGCAAGCCCTACTTCCTCGAGGTGCTCCCCGCGAACGTCGGCAAGGGCGAGGCGCTCACCGAGATCGCGCGCGACCTCGTCGGGGTGCCGATGGAACGCGTCATGGCCTTCGGCGACAGCATGAACGACGAGTCGATGATCCGACTCGCGGGACAGAGCGTCGCGATGATAAACGGCCGCGACGAAATCCTTCGCCTCGCGCGCCACGTCACGTACCTTTCAAACGACGAGGACGGCATCGCGGACTTCCTGGAAAGGCGCGTACTGTAGTATACTTATCCTCATGCTCGCGATACCGATAAACCAGGATAACTCGCCGGAGGCGGTGCTCGAAATACTCTTCAAGCTGAAGGTCAAGGACGTGATGACCCACCCGATCCTCACGGCGCGACCCTCGGATACCATGCGGGACATCCAGCAGGTGATGAAGTCAAACCACATTACCGGCGTGCCCGTCGCGGACGAATCGGGAAACCTCCTCGGGATCGTGTCGATGAACGACATCGTCGACAGCCTCGATAACGGCTGGATGGCCGACCCCGCGAGCCTCCACATGACGACTAACGTGATCGTCCTACACGAGTCGATGTCCCTTTCATTCTGCGTGTCCTATTTCAATAAATACTCGTTCGGCCGCTTTCCCGTGCTCGACGCGGATTCCCGCCTCGTCGGGATCGTCACGGCGTCGGACGTCATCTCCACGCTCCTCGTGGCCCTGAACGAGGAAGTCGAACGGCTCGAGCGGACGCTCCCGTCCCATGAGGGCGAGCGAAAGCAGGCGGGCGCGAGGGACGGCGACCCGATCGAATTCAGGACGGAACCCTTCAACTTCGAACTCGCGGGGCAGGCATCCACGAGCGTCAAGAAAATTCTGAAAGGCCTCGGCGTCGACCCCTCGGTGACGCGCCGAATCGGGATCGCGAGCTACGAGCTCGAGATCAACCAGGTCGTGCACTCGGCGGGCGGGGTGATGCGCTACTTCATCACCCCGGACAAGCTCGTCATCGAGGCTCAGGACGTCGGACCCGGCATACCGGACATCGACAAGGCGATGACCGAGGGATTCTCCACGGCGAGTGAGCGCGTGCGGTCGCTCGGCTTCGGCGCGGGAATGGGCCTACCGAACACCAAGCGGGTATCGGACGAATTTCACATAGAATCCTCGCCGAAAGGCACGTTGGTCAGATCGACATTCAACCTAAAAGGAACGCAGAAATGAAAACCCGCGAACTTGCATCATTCCT
>DAOPXQ010000084.1:7684-8869 GCA_035352395.1 Treponemataceae bacterium
ACGCCTGAAAGCCAGTTCGCCGTCTCCGGCAAGCTGTACCCAATTCTCGGCCGCTAGCGAGCCATGGTCATCAAGGCCGACTTTCACCTACATTCCTGCCTCTCCCCGTGTGGCGACCTCGCGATGTCGCCGCGCGCGATCGCGGAGACCCTCGCCTCGAAAGGGGTCGCGCTCGCGGCCCTCACCGACCATAACTCCGCCCTCAACTGCCCCGCGTTCGGCGCCGCCTGCGCGAAGCTCGGCATAGTCCCGCTGTTCGGCATCGAGGCGCAGGGACAGGAAGAATGCCACGTACTCTGCCTGTTCGCGGACCTCCCCTCCGCGCTCGAGCTCGGCGAACGGCTCTACGAGCTCATGCCGCCGGTGATGAACGTCCCGGAGAAAATGGGAGACCAGGTGTACGTGGACGAAAACGAGGACATCGCCGGAGAGGTGGATAAGTATTTGATCACGAGCGCGGAGATCGGCCTCGACGGGCTCGCCTCGCTCGTCGCGGGGCTCGGGGGAATCCTGATCCCGGCCCACGTGGACCGACCCGCGTTCTCGATGACGAGCCAGCTCGGCTTCGTCGTCGACGGTCCCTGGGACGCGCTCGAGGTGGTCCGCATGCCCGCCCCGGAAGGCGCGCGCGAGGTGGACACCCGGGGCTACCCGCTTATCACGTCGAGCGACGCGCACTACGTCGAGCACATCGGCCGACGCGCCTTCGACCTCGACCTCGCGGACGACCCGCTCGCCCTGAGCGACGGTCGCGCGAACCTCGCGGCCATCCGCGCCGCTCTCGCCCGCCGCCCGCGATAAAAAAAAGGCGCCGGTTTCCCGGCGTCTTTTACGTTATTTCTTGTAGATTCGCTTTACCTTTCGCGTCGTCGTCATCTCGAGAGGCTCGGAAAGTATCGTTACCTTCGTGATGCGTTGATATGGCTGAAGGCTTCTGTTTATCCCGTCGACGATGTCGCCGATCGCGAGCGTCACGGAATCGTCTTCCGTGGAGTCGCCGCGCATCAGGTCAAGCTTCTTTAAAAGCTCGTCGGCCGGATACACGAGCGCCTCGATACCCTCGCTCTTCGTCGCCTCGTCCTTGATATAGCCCTGAACCGTTATCTGCTCGATCTCGTCGTAGTGCAGCTGGAAGGCGTTCTCGATCTCCTCGGGATACACGTTCTTTCCGCCCTCGGTGACGAT
>DAOPXQ010000085.1:0-8815 GCA_035352395.1 Treponemataceae bacterium
GATTTCTTAATTATAGATTTGTAATATTATAGAAGCTTTAGGAACTAATCGACAGGAAGAGGAATCCCTTGGTCTTCGAGCGCGTCTGAATACACCTGAATGGCTTCCTTGATATTCTCAAGCGCCTCCTCTTTGGTTTTACCTTGCGAAATACAACCGGGAAGGCTCGGGCATTCAGCCACATAAAAACCGTATTCCCCGGGATAGACGATTACTTGTCGCAAAGCGATTTCTCCTAAAGTTTGTTTAAGTATCAATTAATTCGCCTTAAGGGTAAGACGGTGGGGTGGCGGAAAATCCTTTGAGTTCGGGAAATGGGCAACGCGTTTTTTTTCTAACTCAAAGATTTGCAGCCAGGGGAGGCCGCGAGATGCGACTTGAAATCGGTTGGTGAATTGTCTATTCGGATGGTTTGACCCGCCTCCCCTTTATATTTTCCGGCGTTGCGCGAACGGGCGGCATCGGATACACTTTTTCGGTGACATTCGAGCCAAACGAAACCATCAAGACCGTCTCATACGCGATCATCGCGGCCGGGGCCGTGCAGGGCGTTTTTCTGTGCGCTCTGTTTCTTGCGCGCTCCCTTGGGCTACGGCGAGGGCGGCGCGCGCCGGATGCTCTGCTTGCGGCGCTGATGCTTGCCTTTGCCGCGAATATCATCCACGCGGGGATACTCCGACCGTTACTGATTTCGCTTAAGTTTACGCATACCGCGCTTGAGCCGTTTCAGCTCCTCTTCGGTCCTCTCGTATATGGTTATGTGCGCTCGCTGGTTATGCCCGAGACCCTCCGTTCCCGCATTCGGCCCGCGATCGTTACCCTTTCGGCGTTTGTGCTGATCACCTCGTTTTTTATCCTTGCGGGGATGCACCCTTTTTTCGCCGGTCCCGCCCGGAGAGTGATCGACGCCCTCGCGTGGGTCGCGGCGCTCGCGTATCTTTTTCATTACCTCGCGAAAACGCACCGGATGGTTCGTGCGCATCAAAAAACCGTTCGCGACGAATTCTCGGACTCGCGCGGCGTGGACCTTTCCTGGGTGAGGGTCTTCGTGGTCGTTTTTATCATCGTGGAATTGCTCTGGGCCTTATTTCTGATATGGGTTATCCATGGCAACCCGTCCCCCCATTTCGGCTACGTCAACGTGTTCATTACCTCGCTTGTCGTATATGGCCTTGGTTTTAGGGCCCTCTTGCAGAAGCGGGACGTAAAGCTTCCCTCGGCGGAGAAATACGGGCGATCCGCGTTTTGCTCGGGCGAATTGGGCGAATTGAGGGAAAGACTCGACGGCGTGATGGCCCGCGAGCGTCCCTGGCTGGACGGAGAGCTGAACCTGCAGGACCTCGCCGAGCGCGCGGGTATGAGCCGAAATGCGCTGACGGAGACGCTTAATCGCGCGTGCGGCATGAATTTCTACGATTACGTAAACTCCTGGCGGGTCGATGAATTCAAGCGACGCGTCGCCTTGCCGGAATCCGACTCGCTCACTATTCTCGCCATCGCGTTCGATGCGGGATTCAATTCCAAGGGGACGTTCAACGCGGCGTTCCTGAAAAGCGCGGGCATGACGCCTTCCGCATGGCGCAGGGCCCATCGCGGCGGCTGAATGGCGTACCGCCGCGCCTGAATGGCGCGTAAGTTTGTCCGATCCGTCCGGATTGGACGCCTCATTTAAGATTACGAGGCATAGTGATCATGCGCGATCGCGAGACGGTTGCGCATGGAGGTCATTATGCAAAAGAGGAAAATCGTTCACATTATCGTCGCCGCTCATATCGGCGGGGCGGCGATCGATATGGTTCGCGCGCATCTTTCCGGCGCGGGAATGTGAGGCTCTCCATGGAAATGAGCCAATCATGCCTCGTTAAACTCGAAGGAGTGCGGAAGGAATACGAAAGCCGCGCGGGAAAATTTCAAGCGCTCAAGGGCGTCGACCTTACGATATCGCGTGGCGATTACCTTGGGATCATCGGTAAATCGGGAAGCGGGAAGACGACGCTCCTTAACATGATAACCGGGATTGACCGCCCCTCGTCGGGCGCCATCTGGTTTGGCGATGAGCGGATAGACGGGTACGGGGAAAGCGATCTCGCGCGGTTCCGCGGAAAGCGCGTCGGGGTCGTGTTTCAGTTCTTTCAGCTGATGCCTACCCTGAGCGTGTTGGAAAACGTGATGCTCCCGATGGATTTTCTCGGGGCTATTCCCTCGAGGGAACGGAAGGAACGCGCGGAGTCCCTTCTCGCGCGGATCGGCATAGCGGATCAGATGGATAAACCGCCGCAGGCGCTTTCGGGCGGACAGCAGCAGCGCGCGGCGATCGCGAGGGCCTTGGCGAACGATCCCGACCTTCTGGTCGCAGATGAGCCGACCGGTAACCTCGACTCGGCGACGGCTGGCGCGATATGGGAACTATTCGCGGGTCTCGTGGCGGAAGGCAAGACTCTCGTCATAGTCTCCCATGACCCGGACCTTACCAAAAAGGTGTCCCGCTCGATCACGATCAGCGACGGACTCGTCGCGGGAGGCGATCATGCTTGATTCGCGCGCGCGGAAGGTTCTGGGCGATGTCGCGACGGAAGGCTCCCGAAGCTTCCTCGTAGCGCTCGCCATCGCGATTGGGGTGTTCGCGTTCGGTTCGGTCATCGACGCGCGCGCTATTTTGGTTCGCGAGCTTGACTCCAATTATTGGCGCACGAATCCCTCTGCCGCCGTGCTTGAGCTATCCGGCAACCCTAAGTCCGCGTCCGTCGACGCCGCGCTCCTTGACGCGATTGACGGAGTCGAGGGAGTGGGGGACGCCTCGCTCGCGGGCGAATGGACGGCGCGCATTAGGGTCGCAGGGGGCGAGTGGCGGGCCCTGCGGCTTTTCACGCTTCCCGATTATCTCGATCAACGGGCCGACATCGTCACGACGGTGGGTGGAACTTGGCCGCCCCGTGAGGGCGACGCACTGATAGAGCAGGCGGCAATTGCATTGCTGGGATCGAACGGCCCGAGCGGTTCGGATCGGCTTGAGATTTCCTTAGGCGACGGCGTCCCGAGAACCGTCCGGAACGCGGGAACCGTGCACGCGCCTGGGCTTCCGCCCGCGTGGATGGAACGTACCGCGTATGCGTGGGTATCAGCCGAGACGCTCGAAACATGGGGCGTAAACGCGCCGATGAACCGTATGCGGATTCGCGTAGCGGGGGACGCGCTCGACAAGGCGCATATCGCGGAGGTTTCCGCGCGCGTCCGGACCGTAGCGGAAGATGCGGGCGTCACCGTCGCGCACGTTTCGATCCCCGAGCCGGGGCATCATCCGCACGCATCGCAGATGTTGACGCTTTTGTACCTTCTTGAGGCGTTTGGATTTCTCTCAATGGCGCTTGCTTCCATACTTGCCGCGTCGATGATTAGCTCGCTGATGAGTAGGCAGCTCAGGCAGATCGCGATCATGAAGGCGGTAGGCGGAACGGCCCGGCAGATTCGCGCGATGTATTACGGAAAGATAGCGCTCTTCTCGTCCGCGGCGAGCCTCGCGGCTCTCCCTCTTGCCGGTTTCGCGGCAGTGGCGTATTCGCGCTTCGCGGCCTCGATGCTTAACTTTACGATATTCGATTCGTCGGTGCCCCATGGCGCGTATCTCGCGGAGATCGCGGTCGCGTTTGCCGTTCCCCTTCTGATCGCGTCATTCTCTATCGTTAAGGGAAGCCGCGTTACGGTTCGGGAGGGTCTCGCGGATTCGACCGCTCAGTCCTTCTCTTCCGGAGTCGGAAATCGTTCGGCATGGAGCGGGCGTTTCGGTCGCCCCTTCATGCTGTCCTTGCGTAATTCCGCGAGGAAACCGGTGCGTCTGGCTTTGTCTATACTGACCCTGACCGCCGCGGGAGCAATGTTCATAACCGCGATGAACGTCGGCGCCTCGATGGACGAAACGGTCGTCTCCAAATTCAAGTCGTCGCGATATGATGTGCGCCTTATGTTTCCCTTCGCTGTGGAGGACGAGGCGCTTCGGTCGATCGCCTTAGGCGTCGACGGAATCGATATCTTCGAGACTTGGGGATACAACGCCGCTTTCGCCGTGGCGCCGAACGGGACCGAGAGCGAACGGATCGATCTTGTCTCGATTCCCGCGGACACCGTTTTGCAGGACAGGCCGCCGCTTACGTCGGGTCGTTGGATCGAGTCGACCGACGTTGACGCGATCGTCGTGAACCAGCGCGTTCTCGGGATGGTTTCTGAGCCGCGCGTCGGCGGTACGGTCACGCTTCGCATGGGCGGATCTAATCGAGAAGTGAGGATCGTCGGGGTCGTCACGGAGATGATGGCGGCGCCGACGGTGTACGCGAATAAGCGATACGTCGATTCCGTACTTGGTCAAATAGGTCGCTCGAAAAGTGTCGCGGTGCGCGGCGTAGCTCACGACCGCGACTCGGTGGCGTCGCTGGCCGGACGGCTTGAGTCCGCGCTTGGCGCACGGGGGATCCCGGTAGTTTCATCGACTTTTTTATTGGAATTCCAACTCGCGGTACGCGAGCATTTTACGGTCATCGCGGCGATGCTGACCCTGATGGCATCGCTCGTCGTGATCGTCGGCGTTCTTGGGCTTTCTTCCGCGATGGGGATCAACGTGCTCGAGCGGACGCGCGAGCTCGGAATCATTCGGGCGATCGGCGCGCCCGGAAGATCGGTAATCATGATCGTCGTCATTGAGGGAGTGCTGATCGGGATCGCGAGTTGGGCCTTGGCCATCGCCGCGTCATGGCCCGTAAGCACCATCATCGCGCGGCGGTTTGGGCTGTTGTTCTTCGAGGCGCCATTGAAGTTCACCATGTCCGTTCCTGGGACGTTCGCATGGCTTGCCATCGTGGTCGCATGCGCGGCACTCTCGAGCTATGTGCCTTCGGCGAACGCCACGCGCGTACCGATACGGGAAACCCTCGCATGGGAATGACTCGCGGGTAGTTACGTGCAGTTATGCGTATCTCTTCGAGAATTCGTCGAGCATGGCGTGCAGCCTTTCGTGCACGCCGTGGCCGATGACGGTTTCCTCGTGGCGCTCGAAGGCTTCGAGGATTTTCAATTGCTCGGGTTCGGGAATCGCGCGGTCGCCCATCGGGAAGAGGATCGTGTTTTCCTTTTGGATATGCGCGCGGAGAAGCGCGGCGTAACTCACGGCGTTCGCGGCGAAGCCCTTTGCGTCGAATGGTTTCTTCGCGGCGGCGTCGGCCATCGCGCGGATCAACTTCCTTCCTTCCTCGTGCTCCGCGAGCATCTGCCCGATGGGGCCGCGTTCCTTGGCGATCCCGTGTCCCTCCATGGCCGGGAAGAGGATCGTTTCCTCCTTCCCGTGATGGCAGGTATCGGCGAATACCTTAAGGAAATCGATCATCGCGGCGGGATCGCTCGAGTCGCCCAGCCTTCCCGCCGCGGCCGCGGTGGCCATTTTATCGAGGATCGAAAGGCCATGCAGTATGGCCTCGTGCTCGTTCATCAAATCGTCGCTCGCGTATTTCATGGCTTCCCCCTATTCAATGGTGAATTTGCTCATCGCATCGCGGAGCGCGGACGCCTCGCCGTTAAGGTTCTGCGCGGACGCCGCGAGTTCCTCTGACGCGGCGGCGTTTTTCTGCACGATCGCGTCGAGCTGGATCATCGCCTGGGCTATCTGGTCCGCGCCGACGCGCTGCTCGCCGCTCGCCGCGCTGATCTCGGCGACGAGGTCGGCGGTCTTCCCGATGTCGGGCGCGAGGCTTTCGAGCACGGTGCCCGCGTGCGCCGCGAGCGAGCTCGTCGTCGCCGAGATGGACCGGATCTCTGAAGCCGAGCTCCCGCTGCGTTCGGCGAGCTTTCGGATCTCGCCCGCCACGACGGAGAAACCCTTTCCGGCCTCTCCCGCGCGCGCCGCCTCGATGGCCGCGTTGAGCGCGAGGAGGTTCGTCTGGCTCGCGATCTCCTCGATGATTGCTATCCGCTCCGCTATCTGCGTCACGGCGGCAACGGCGTCGCGCACGGCGCCGGAACCTTCAAGCGCGTCGCTCGCGGCCTTGCGCGCGATGCGCTCGGTTTCCGCCGCGTTGTCCGCGTTCTGCCGTATCGTCGAAGTCATTTGCTCGATCGAAGCGGATATCTGCTCGGTGGACGCGGCCTGCTCGGAGGCGCCTGTCGCGACGTCCTGCGCCGTCTGCGAAAGCTCGGTCGATCCGCTCCCGATCTTCCCCGCCGTCTCGACGATCCCGCCGATCAGCTCGCCGAGGTCGCGACGCATGGTATCGAGCGCGTTGATCAAGTGCCCCGTCTCGTCCTTGGTTCGCGACATCCGCGGGTCAAGGGGCTTCGAGAGGTCTCCCGAAGAGACGATCTCCGTCTGCTCCGCGGCGTACACGATCGGCTTTACCAGACGCGAACCGACGGTTATGGCGATCAATGCCGCGAGGAGCGTGCCGACGAAAGAGAAAATGACGGTAAAAAGAATGGCGGCGTTCATCGCGCCGAAGGCCGACGCGCGCTTCTGGCTTACCGCGGCGTCGATGTCGTCAACGTACGCGCCGGTACCGAGAACCCAGCCCCAGGGTTTCGAATAAAGCGAATAACTTCGCTTCGGGAGCGGGATATCCGTTCCGGCCTTTGGAAACCAATTATCGGTATAGCCGCCGCCTTCTTTCATGCCGTTCGCGATGATATTCTTGACGAGCGGGTATCCCTTTGCGTCGAGCATTTCCATGCGACTCTTGCCCTCGGTGGCGCTCCCGAGAAGAACGACGTTGATTCCCTCGGTCGTGTCCGCCCAGAAGTATCCCTCTTTGTCGTACCGAAGCTCGCGTAGCAGTACCTTCGCGAGATCGTTCGCCTGTGCCTCGGGGAGCTTCCCTTCATCCTTAAGCGCCGCGATTTTGAGTAGCAGTGAATTCGCCGTCTCCACCTCCCAGCGGATGGATCGGTCAAAACCTTCTCTGAGGGTGCTGTCAAGAATCGAAATCTGGGTGTTGACCATTGACCTGAACGAAACGAAAAAAGCCGCGACCAGGAGCACCGCTATCAACAGCGCGATCCCGCTCGTAAGCATTCCTATTTTCGCCTTGATTCCCCGCATACTCGCCTCCGTGAGAGACAATGGACTTTACGTTAAGTATAGTCTCTGGGTTTCGCGAATGCGATGGGAGAGTGGTTCGGGGACGCCGTATTGCGCGGCGAGGCGTGGAAAGGCGGAGAACGCGTCGAGGGAGGCATCCAGCAGTCGGCCGGCCTTTTTCGCGTCGAGGTTGCAATAGCGGCCAAAGGCCAGAAGGTCATCGCGGGTAAAATAATCCTGTTTCCCGTTTAGCCTGATCTGATGGACGCGCGTCCATCTCCCAGCGGGATCGAAGGACCAGGTCAGGTCGAAAGCGGGCGAGAGCTTCCAAGACCCGGCGCGGTCCATCAGGAACGCGAAGTTTTTCGTGTGGTCGTCTTGGTTGCGGCCGACGACGTTAAACGCCGCGCGACGGAAGATCTCCGTTACCGCGTCCTGCCCGAGGCCAAGGTTTCGCGCGAGGAGGACGAGCTCCTCGTAGGAATGGGACCCCGTGGCATCGCGGTCCGCGTGGGACAGTGCCGCCCAGGACGAATAGTGAAGCTTTCGGGTCTTCGCGCCTTCAGTCTCGCGGTCGAATCTCCTGACGAGAAAGTGAAAGTCGTCGCCGTCCTCGATCCCGTCGGTTTCCGGCATATCGATGCCGCATTCCCGCGCGATGATCGAATAGACGTACTCGACGCGCGTCATGCCCTTGGGGTCCATGCCGTCGCGGTCGGCGTTGGAGCCTACGTCGAATTTGAGGAGCCAATGCGATAGCGCGCCGGTATTTGTTCCCGCGATCGAGCCCGCGTCGGAACCCTCGCCCGCGAGAGTTCCGTCCACGAAGGTTCCGTCATCCCTGCGCGAGACGAGGGCTTTCGCCCGCGCGCCGCCCGCGCTTGAGCCGACGCGGATAAGGCGGATAGCGTCGCGCGCCGCGCCGCTATCAAGGAGGGCTCGGCGCCTGGCGTCGTCCCTCGCCGCCACCATCCCCGCTATCTCCCCGAGGGAGCGCACGTCGAGCGCGAGGTCGGGGCCTTCACCGTCCTCAAACTCCCTCGACGGCTCGTACTCGAATCCCCCCATGCCGCGCTTGCCCACGTACAGGAGGCGGTCGAGCGCCGTGATTCTCCCGTTCGGTACCCCGCGCTCGGCCATGTAAAGATCGATGAGTTTTTCGCCGAACGAATCGGGAAGCGAGTCCGCGAAGATCCCCGGCAATCCCTTAAAGGTCCAGGAGCTGATGTCGGGAAAACTATGTAGGCGGGGAGGGCAGCGCATGACGATCGGCGAGAGTTGAATCCCGGAACGCGCGAACGCCTCGTCGAACTCGAAGCTCGCAGTTTCCGTCTGTCCCGGCGCGTAGCCAAGATATCCGACGCAGGTACCCCACAGGCTTACCCTCACGATACCGGTCATTCTTCGTCACCCCAGGTAAACGGTTTTTCTGGTTTTTTTTTGTCGCGGACTCGCCGCCTGGGCGTTTCGTCGCCCGCGCCGGTCGGACTCCAGTCTTCGGTCGCGGAAAAGAGTCGTTCCAGTCGATCAAGCTCGCCAAGTCCGCGAACAAGCCTGATGAAGGTTTTTAGCGTGATGTTATCGCCCGAGCGGAATTTGCTCATCGCTATTCCATTTGCGCCGCCGCGCGAAACGAGATCCGTGTCCTTGATCTCCTTTTTTTTTCGAACCGTATCAAAACGGTGTGCGAGATCCAGGAGGATTTCCTCGTCGGTCATCAAGGTATATGGCATTTCTTTCCTTATTGATAACTATAATTATTAT
>DAOPXQ010000086.1:0-8797 GCA_035352395.1 Treponemataceae bacterium
CGGCACTGAGTTCGTTCACCGCGTTGATCGCCACGGATACCTGTTCCGCGCCGCTCGCCATCTCGTTCATGCCTCCGGTGATTTCCTGCGTTATGGCATTCATGTTCCGCGACTCTTTCGCCACCTGATTGCTTCCAGTCAGCATCTCGAACGAACTTGCCTGTACCTTTTGCGTAATGTCGTTAAGCGTCGTTATGGCCTCGAGGACCTGCTTACTGCCCTCGGCCTGTTCCTCCATGGCCCTGCGAATGCCCTCTTCCTGATCGGCGACGGTGCGCACGTCGTCCTCTATCGCGGTGAACTTGGAAACCACGTCTTCGGAGAACCCGATGATCGAGGCCATGGAGTCCTTGATCTTTTTCAGGACCGAATCGATCGTCTTGGTCTGAGAGTTTGACGATTCGGCGAGTTTTCGGATCTCGTCGGCAACGACGGCGAAGCCCCTGCCGGAATCTCCCGCATGCGCAGCCTCGACCGCCGCGTTCATCGAAAGGAGGTTAGTCTGGCTCGCGATGTTTTGAATTACCCGACTGATCTCCATCAGCCCCTCTGACTCTTTCGCTACCTGTCGAATGGCGACGGTTATTTCAGTGAGAACAGTCTTTCCGGCCTCGGACGATTCGCCGAGCCGCTTGATGTTGTCGGTATTTCGTGCGAGTGTTTTCGCGACGCTCGCGATATTGGCCATCATCTGCTCGACCGAAGCTGACGATTCGGTCACGTTCGCAGCCTGCTCGTCAATGAGCCGGTTAAGGCTGTCGATACCCCGGGAAATCTGCTCCATGGTGGCGCTCGTCTCGGTTACGCTTGCGGACTGGTTTATCGTCTGGTTTTTTATGCTCTGAATGTTCGCCGTGATCTCGTTGATAGCCGCGGCGGTCTCCGTCATGTTCGACGAGAGCCGCAAGCCCACGTCCCGCAATGTCGCCGACTGCCCCTGCACGAGCGTTACCAACTTCCCGATCTTCCCGAAAGTAAGATTGAAGTACCTGGCGGTATCTCCGATCTCGTCTTTTGATGACACATCCAACCGGGCGGTCAAATCACCGTCACCCTCGGAAATGTTTTTAAGAATCGCGACCGTCGCCTCGAGCGGCTTGCCGATCGACCGACGAACCACGAAACCCGAGATCACCAGGACGATGGCGACCGAGATTAGCGAAACCGTCAGTATCATCAGCATCGAGGATAGCTTGTACTCCTTCGTGATGGCGATCGATTGCGCCTTGCTCGCGCCGATAAACATGATGCCGATCACCGCGCCGGTATCGTCAACGAGCGGTTCATAGAGCGCGTAATATGGCGCGCCGAGAATATTCGCTTCCCCGATGAACGTCTTACCGTTCATGACGGAACCATAAGCGGCGCTGTCCTTTCCGAGGGTCGTCCCTACGGCGCGCTTCCCTTCCTTTGTGAGTATACTTGTGGATATCCTGATAAAGTCATCGTTTTGCCTCGCGAAAATCGTCGCGTTAAGAAAGAGTTTTTCTTTTATCTCGTCAACCAGAACGGTATCATTATACAGCGGCACACCGCTCTTGTCGGTCAATTCGCCATTTTGAATCATTACGGCCCCATAGCGGCTTTCGATCAGGGATTTGACTGAGTTGACGTCCCCGGTCAGTTTCTCGGTCAGGTTCGCCTTCGTGATCTCCGCCGACAGCGTCTCTATTTGGACATTGACGACAATGAGGTTGATGGCGACGACGAGGATTACCGCCCCGATCATCGTAGCTTGCAATTTCCTATTGATATTCATTCCATGACGCTCCCATTGCCCCGAGCGGACGCACTACTCTCTATTAAATATCGGAAAGTTTTACCGGGCAAAGCGCATTGACAATGTAAAAACAAGGCCCCGAGACCTTCGGTATTGCCCATGCCACAGCCTTCAGCTACACTTCTTGCCGAACGGTAAAGCATACTTTCAAAAAAGAGGACACTTCATGAAATTCCCGACCATCCCAACCCGCGCGATCGAGCGGGTTAAGGGGCTAACGCCCGAGCTCAAGCTGTACCTCGCGGCGATCGCCATCACCGCGCTCGGACTCGGCTTCTCCAACGACATCCTCTCGAACTTCTTCAAGGACGCGTACGCCGTCACCCCGTTTCAACGAGGCCTTATCGAATTCCCGCGCGAGTTGCCGGGCGTGATCACGGCGCTCGTCATCGCGATCCTCGCGGGTTTTAGCGACGTAAAAATCGCGATAGTCGCGCAGGCGCTCGGCCTCGTCGGGATAGCGGTGCTCGGGTTCGCGACGCCGACTTTCCAGGTCATGCTGCTTTTCATTTTCGTCAATTCGCTCGGGCAGCATCTTTTCATGCCGCTCCAGGACTCCATCGGCATGAACCTCGTCGGCAGGGCGAACCTCGGGAAACGAATGGGACAGTTCAAGGGCGTCATGACGGCCTTCCAGATGATGGCCGCCATCGTCGTGTTCTTTGGGTTTCGTTTCGGGTTCTTCAGTTTCGTGACCAGGATCAAGTGGGTATTCGTCCTCGCCGCAATCCTGTTCGCCGGAGTGCTCGCCCTCCTGGTAGCCCTCGAACTGAGAACGCGCCGCAACGCGGTGACGCACGAGCGGGTCCGCTTCGTGGTCAGGAAGGAATACCGGCTATACTACGCGCTCGTCATTATGTTCGGCGTGCAAAAGCAAATCATGCTCGTGTACGGGCCATGGGTCCTCATAGAGCTTCTCGGAAAAAAGGCCGACACGCTCGCGATCCTCGGCATCATAGGCTCCGCCTGCGGGGTATTGTTTATCCCGGCGCTCGGGCGATGGCTTGACCGGTTCGGCATCAAGGCGATGCTCTACGCGGACGCGCTTTCGTTCATCGGCGTGTATCTTCTCTACGGGCTCGTGTCGGGCGGATACGCCTCGGGCGCGATCCCGACCGTCGGCTGGACGGTATTCCTGGCGTACGGGATATTCATAGTCGACCGCATGTCGACGCAGATGGGAATCATAAGGACCGTGTACCTACGGACGATCGCGGTCGACCCGCGCGACGTTACCCCGACGCTTTCGCTCGGCATGAGCATGGACCACGTCGTCTCGATCGCGTGCGCGTTCTCGGGAGGCATCGTATGGTCCCTGTGGGGACCGCAGTATATTTTCTACCTCGCGGCGGCGCTCTCGCTCGTCAACCTATACGTCGCGATCCGGGTAAAACTCCCCGAGGGGAAGTGAGGCAACATGAACGCACCTGACAAAGATTACCAATCATTGATGGACGCCGACATCGGGAACCTGACGCGAAGCGCGGTCCGGGTTGCGACGCGATATCCGCTTTCTTTCGTCCCGTTTCTCAAGATGGCCCTGTACCAGAAAAAGGCCGCCACCCTCCGCGCGGGTCATCGGGCCGATGGGCTCGAGGTTCCCGCGTTCCTCATCGTAAGCGTCACGCGCCGGTGCAACCTTAAGTGCGCGGGATGCTACTCGCGCGTCGCGGAGGGGCACGAGAAGGCGGAAGGCCGCGGCCCCGAGCTCGACGCCGCGAACCTCGACCGCGTAATCGGCGAGGCCGCGGGACTTGGGGTTTCGTTCGCGCTGATGGCTGGCGGCGAACCGCTCGTGCGCGCGGAGGATATCTTCCGCATCGCCGCGAAATACCCGCGGGTCGCTTTTCCCGTATTCACGAACGGAACGCTCATCGACGAAGCGATGATAGGGCGAATGCGGCGGCTCAGAAACGTGCTTCCCATACTGAGCGTCGAGGGCGGCGCGTGGGCGACCGATATCCGGCGCGGCAAGGGCACGTTCGAGACCGTTTCGGGAAGGATGCGCGAGCTGAAGAAAGCCGGGATCTTTTTCGGCGCGTCGTTCACAGTAATGCGGCGCAACGTCGCGGAGCTCGTCGACCCCGCGTTCGTGCGGTCGATCGTGCGCGCGGGCGCGGGCGTTTTGTTCTACAACGAGTACACGCCCGTCGAGCCGGGAACGAAAGCCCTTTGCGTAAGCCGCGAGGAGCGGCTCGATATGCTCGCGAGACTCAAGGCGCTTCGCCGCCGGTTCCCGGCGTTGATGCTCGCCTTCCCCGGCGACGAGGATCGCTATGGCGGCTGTCTCTCCGCGGGACGCGGCTTCGTGCACGTCGCGCCGGACGGCAGGCTCGAGGCCTGCCCCTTCGCGCCGTTCGGGGACTCAAATACCGCCGACAAACCGCTCGCCGAGGCGCTCGCCTCGCCGCTTCTCGACGCGATACGCGCGCACCACGGCGAACTCGCGGAGACCGCGGGCGGCTGCGCCCTGTGGAACCGCCGCGATTGGGCGGAAGGGCTCGTGAAGCCGACTAGCCGATAGCCTCGCGGCCGCGCTCGCCGGTGCGGATGCGCACGCATTCGCTCATCTCGTAGACGAAGATCTTTCCGTCGCCGAGCTCGCCGGTGCGCGCGCCCTTCTCGATCGCCTCGATGCACGGCTCGAGAAACTCGTCGTTCACGCCGATCTCGATGCGTATCTTCCGGAGCAGGTTTCCCGTCTCCTTGACGCCGCGGTAGAACTCGGTGACGCCCTTCTGCCGGCCATGCCCAAGAACCTCAGACACGGTCATGAGGCGCACGTCGATATCGTAAAGGGCTTGCTTGACCTCGTCGAGCCTAAAGGGCTGGATGATGGCGACAATCATTTTCATCGTTCTAACTCCTTAAAGGCCGCGTCACTCGATAACCGTGTACGCGCGCTCGTTATGCTGCGTCGCGTCGAGACCGATCGCCTCGTCGCGCTCCGACACGCGAAGCCCGATCAGCCAGTCGATCGCGCGAAGCAATACGGTACTCCCGAAAAACGCGACGCCAATAGTGACCAGCGCCGCGAACGCCTGGACGGCGAAGAGATTGAAGCCCCCGAATGCGAGACCGGCGACGCCGTTTCCGCCGTTCATCGCGAATCCCCGGGTGATCGCGGGATCCGCGAGAAGGCCCGTTCCCAGAATGCCTATCATGCCCGCGATGCCGTGAACGCCGAACGCGTCGAGCGAGTCGTCGTAGCCGAGCTTGTTCTTTACGAAGACGACCATGCCGTAGCACGCGAGTCCCGCGGCCGCGCCGAGCGCCATCGCGCCCGCGACATTGACGTAGCCGGCGGCCGGTGTTATGACGACGAGTCCCGCGACTCCTCCGGACGCGAACCCGAGGATCGTCGGTTTTTTCTGGATTATCCAGTCGAGGGTAGCCCAGACGACGGCCGCGGCGGCGCCGGCCATGTTCGTGTTCACGAACGCCTGCGCGGCGAGCCCGTCTGCGGCAAGGCCAGAGCCCGCGTTGAAGCCGAACCAGCCGAACCAGAGCATCGCTGCGCCCGCGAGGGTATACGTCAGGTCATGCGGCGGCGAGCCGCGCTGGCCCTTGCGTTTTCCGAGCGCGAGCGCGCACGCGAGGGCGCTGAATCCCGAATTGATCTCCACAACCGTGCCGCCCGCGAAGTCCGCGAGTCCCATCTTGGCGAAGACGCCGTTAGTCGACCACATCATGTGGGTCAACGGTACGTAGATGAATACGGTCCACAGCGCGACGAAAAGCACGAACGCCGGGAACTTCATGCGTTCCGCCATCGCGCCCGATATGACCGCGGGCGTGATCACGGCGAACATGCATTGGAAGATGATGAACGCCATGTGAGGCACGCGACCCGTCGAGTCGCTGACGAAGTATGGGCTTGGGTCAGACGGCCCAATCCCCGCGAGGAACGACCAATGAAAGTCGCCGAGCACGCCGGGTATAATCTCGCTTTGGCTGAAGGCGAGGCTATAGCCGAAGGCTACCCAAATAATGCTCACGACGCCAAGACTCGCGAAGCTCTGCATCATGATATTGAGCACGTTCTTTTTTTTGACGAGGCCGCCATAAAACATTCCCAGGGCGGGAACGGTCATGAACATGACGAGGGCGGCGGAAAGGAGCACCCAGACGGTATTAGCCCCGCTGATGTGCACCAAAAGATCAGAAGCCATACAACCTCCATTGATCATCTTGCTTGTGCGTTTCAGATAAGGTAGAAATATCGTCTTTGAGGATTCCTACAATCTTGTAAGAAATGCCATTTAATACAAAAATGTAGAATTGATCAACTAGGCTCGACTGAAACATATTGACTTTTTATATTTGTTATATTAGGTTAACATTATGACTACTAAACAGGACAAAACGATCAAAGACCTCAAGAAAGGAGAAACAGGCACGGTTCTAAAGCTAACCGGCGGACGTGGATACGTAGCCCGGCTCGCGGCGCTCGGCTTTACGTTCGGAGCCCAGGTGACCGTTCTGCGGAAGCCTTCGAAAGGCCCGATCCTCGTTGGCATCCGGGGAACGCAAATCGCGCTCGGTCAGGGCGAGGCCGATGGCATCTCGATCAGCCGCGTGGACGAAAGCGCCTTTCCCGCGAAGGAAGCGGCGACGGAGACGTTCAGGATCGCGCTCGCGGGGCAGCCCAACGTGGGCAAGTCCACGGTATTCAACCTCCTTACCGGACTCAATCAGCACGTCGGCAACTGGACGGGCAAGACGGTAGAGCAGAAGTCGGGTTCGTTCGTCCGCAACGGGACGGCGTACTCCATCGTCGACCTTCCCGGAACCTATTCCCTCTCGGCGAATTCCGAAGAGGAACTCATAGCGCGCGACTTCATCCTGAAGGAGCGCCCGGATCTCGTGGTGGCCGTGGTGGACGCCGCGACGCTCGAGCGAAGCATGTACATCGTAGCGGAGCTTCTCCTCCTCAACTCGCCCGTGCTGCTCGCGCTTAACATGATGGACGTCGCGAAGGGCGAAGGCATCAAGGTCGAGCCGAAGGTCCTCGAAACGGCGCTCGGCATCCCGGTGGTTCCGATGGCGGCTTCGCACGGCGAGGGCATCGCCGAACTACAGGAGGCGATCGAGGGAATGGTGAGGCACGGGGCCGAATACCACCCCAGCCTCCCCGTCATACTTCCCGCGCACAAGCCCGTGCTCGACGAAATCGAGCGGATGGTGAGTCCCTACGTTCCCGCGGATTATCCGTCCGACTGGGTCGCGCTCAAACTGCTCGAGGGCGACGAGCGACTTTCCTCCTCAATGAAAGAACAGATGCCAGAGGCCGAATGGAAGGCAATGGACGCGCTGATCTACCAGCACGAGGACGCCGTCCTCGACGTCGCGGGCGCGCGCTATCAATGGATAGGGCGCATGGTCCGCGCCGCGGTCGTCGAGCCCCCCGTTTCGCGAATGGGACTGACGGCGAAGCTGGACCGATGGCTCACGCATCCTTTCATCGGAACCATAGCGCTCATCGCGATGCTCGCCGGCGTGTTCGCCCTCACGTTCTCGATCGGCGGACCGATTCAGAAATACCTTGGCGATCTGGTCGCCGCCCTTGGCGACGGCATCCGCGCGGGACTTTCCGGTCAGCCCCGATGGATCGGGGAATTCCTCGCGGGCGGCGTGCTCAACGGGCTCGGCATGGTGCTTACGTTCCTCCCGATCCTCGCGATCTTCTATCTCGCGCTCGGTCTCCTCGAAGACACCGGGTACATGGCCCGCGCGGCGTATCTCTCGGACCGGCTCATGCACGGCATGGGCCTCCACGGAAAGAGCTTCATGCCGATCCTGCTCGGCTTCGGTTGCAACGTGCCTGCGGTGCTCGGCACGCGCATCATCGAGTCGAAGAAGGCGCGCATCCAGACGGCGCTGATGGTGCCGTTCGTCCCGTGCTCCGCGCGGCTCGCGGTCATCGCGGTGCTCGCGCCGATATTCTTCGGGGGCGCGGCATTCTGGGTAACGATCGCGCTCGTCGGCGCGAATCTCCTGATACTGTTCGCCCTCGGGCTTATCCTTCACCGCGCCGCGTTCGAGGACGAGCACGTTGCGTTCATCATGGAACTACCGCTGTATCATCTCCCGAATTTCAAGACGATCGGCATATACGTATGGCAGAACCTCGCGGGCTTCCTCAAGAAGGCGGGATCGGTGATTCTCCTCGCGTCGCTCGCTGTTTGGGCGGTTTCGTACTTTCCTACCGGAGAGATTTCGACGAGTTGGCTTGGGACGCTCGGGCACGCGCTCGAGCCGGTAAGCTCGCTCATCGGGCTACCCTGGCAGGTATTCGTCGCGCTCCTTACGAGTTTCGCCGCGAAGGAAAACACGATCGCCACGCTCGCCGTGCTCTACGGCGACATCTCCACCGCGCTTCCCTCCGTCGTGAGCCTTCCGGCCGCGGCCGCGCTCCTCGCGTTCCAGCTTCTCTTCGTCCCGTGCGTCGGAACGATCGCCGCGATCAGACAGGAGACGGACTCGCTTAAATGGACCGTCTTCAGCGTGGCACTCATGCTCGTCCTTTCGTTCGGCGTGAGTTTCGCGATCTATAGCGTGGGGTCGCTTTTCTGATGCTGCGCGAACTTCTCTCCCTGCTTGCGGGGGACGGCGCGTTTTCTCCGGACGAAGCGGCGGCAAAGCTCGGCGTGAGCGTCGCGACGCTCGACGACATGCTCGCGCGGCTCGTCGCGCTCGGCTACGCGGAGGACGCCGCCAAGGCGATGGCGTGCGCGGCGGCGAGCGGCGCGAAAAAGACGGGCGGCTGCGCGGGATGCCCGATGGCCGGGCATTGCCACGGCGCGGGCACGAAGGCCTGGACGATTACTGCAAAGGGTCGCGAGGCGGCGGCGCGGGGTTAAAGCAAGCCCTCGCCGGGCACTGACGGGTCGAGAATCGACCCGGGCCTCAGGCTGAGGGCGTTCGCCGTGGCGCAGTGCCTTCCCGAGCCGAGTGATTTCGCGAGATCGCCGCGAGTCGCGATCCACGCATGGAGAAAACCCGCGGCGAACGAGT
>DAOPXQ010000087.1:0-8778 GCA_035352395.1 Treponemataceae bacterium
CTTACTTCGTCCCGAGGAACCTCGAGAAGGTTTCGCGGCCGGCGAAGCGGGCCGTGGTGCCGAGGTGATCCTCGATGCGCATCAGTTGATTGTACTTCGCGACGCGGTCGCTGCGGCTCATCGATCCGGTCTTAATCTGGCCCGTCTCGAGCGCGACGGAAAGGTCCGCGATGAACGTGTCCTCGGTCTCGCCGGAGCGATGCGAGATGACCGCGCTGTAGCCGGCCTTTTGCGCCATGCGCACCGCGTCGATCGTCTCCGTCACCGTGCCGATTTGGTTCAGCTTGATCAGGATGGAATTGCACGCGCCCTCGTTGATGCCGCGCGCGAGCCGCTCCGTGTTCGTCACGAAGAAATCGTCGCCGACGATCTGCACCTTGCCGCCGAGCTCGTCGGTAAGGCGCGCGTAGCCTTCCCAGTCGTTCTGGTCCAATGGGTCCTCTATCGAGATGATCGGGTACTTGTCGATCCACTTGCGGTACAGGTCGATCATTCGGTCGGCGGTAAAGAGGCTGTTCGGGTCCGACTTCCAGAAGCGATAACCCTTGCGCTCTCCCGCGTCGAAAAGCTCGCTCGCGGCGCAGTCGAGCGCGATCATGATGTCCTCGCCCGGGCGATACTTCGCCTTCTCGATCGCCTTCATGATGTAAGAAAGCGCTTCCTCGTTCCCGATATTCGGCGCGAAGCCGCCCTCGTCGCCCACGGCCGTCGTGTGCCCGTCCGCCTTGAGAATGCTCTTGAGGGCGTGAAAGACTTCAGCCGTCATGCGTACTGCCTCGCGCATGGAATCCGCGCCGACCGGCATTATCATGAATTCCTGAAAGTCGATTTTGTTGTCGGAATGCTGGCCGCCGTTCACGATGTTGGCCATCGGGACGGGGAGCTGTAGGGCGTGCGCGCCCCCGAGGTATCGGTAGAGCGGAATTCCGAGCGAATCGGCCGCGGCGCGGGCCGTCGCCATCGAGACTCCTAGCATGGCGTTGGCGCCGAGTTTTGACTTGTTCGGCGTTCCGTCCAGAGTCAGGAGAATATGGTCGATTCCCGCCTGGTCGTAGGCGTCCGCGCCGTCAAGCTCCTCGGCGATGGTTTCGTTCACGTTTTCCACCGCGTCGAGGACGCCCTTGCCGCCATAGCGCTCGGGAGCGCCGTCCCTCAGTTCGAGCGCCTCGTGCTCGCCCGTGGAGGCTCCCGACGGTACCGCGGCCCGTCCCATGCTCCCGTCGTCGAGGTATACGTCAACCTCGACCGTCGGGTTTCCGCGGGAATCAAGAATCTCCCGTCCGTCAATAAAGGAAATTGTGCTCATGGCTTCCTCCCTTTCATCCCAGGTTCCTTCTTTATAATAAGGATAAACCGTGTTAAAATCAAATTATGGAATTCGAGCTGACGCCGGAATTGACCGGCGAAATCATCTTCGCGATGGAAGACCAGTCCGGTCGATTTCTGTTCGACTCCATCGATAGCCGGTGCGTTTCCGCGCGCGGTTCCGACGACGACGAGGATCGCTATTACTCGATCCCAACCTGGGATTCGGTAAGCGGCTTCCGGATGATGGATCGGTTTATCGCGCAACTGCGGAATCCCGTCGTTCGGGAAGAGCTTCGGTCCGCCCTGTCGTCCGGCCATGGCGTTTTCCGCAAATTCAAGGACATTCTCAAGTCGCATCCCGAGGTCGAGCGCCTCTGGCATCTTTTCAAGGACCGCGAGCTGAAAGCGGTCGTGCTTGATTGGTATAACGACCTTCGGGATTTCTGGGGCCTTGAGCGCGTGGGCGCGGAGCCGGAGGAAACCGACGAGATAGTGAGCCAGGATTTTGGCTTTCGGGAGTATGCGGAGGAGGACGAGACGGAGCTCGCGGCTCTGTTCGACTCGATCGAGCGCGAGATCGCCGAAGGCCTTCCGCCGGCCTTGTCCGGCGCGATCGAGGAGCTGTCCGAGCGGATAGGCGAGTCTTCCGCACTGGGCGAGGAGCTTTCCCTGCTCGCGGTAGCGCCTGAGGGCGAGATCGTCGGCGCGGCCATATCCATGCCCATTCCGGAGGGGAGTTTCCTTTCCGCCTTGGTTTCGGATATCGCGGTCTATCCCGAATTCCGCGGGCTTGGGCTCGGCAAGGAACTATTGTCGCGCACGATCGCGCATTGGACCGCAAAGGGATACCGCTGGCTCGTCTTCGCGAGCCCCGTCGTTCACCCGTCTTTCCTGCAGGTTCTCCATCGTTTCGGGTTCGTCGAGAAGGGTCACGCGTCGGTCCTCGACCTCGCCGACGCCCATCACCATTGAGCATCTTGCCGTTTTATGGCATGATGGCGTTTTAGGAGATGTTTATCGTGGCAGAAAAGCACAAACAGAAGTTGAACGAGGATCAGATCGCATCATACCTCCGCACAATCGTCGACAGGATCAGAACCGAAGAAGATCCCCTCATGCTCAACGAATATCGCCGCATTTTCCGCAAGGCCGTCCCCTTTACCTTGCGCGCGTACTTCGCGGCCTGGCTTCTCAAGGAGCTCGATACCGGTAAAAATATCGGAAAACCCGGCATGCCCCCCCGCGCCGAACGCTCAGGTCGCCGTGACCGCGGCGATCGTCCTGATCGCGGCGAGCGTTCCGACCGCAACGATCGTCTTGATCGCAATGACCGAAACGCGCGCGGTGAGCGAAACGAGCGCAATACGCGCCAGGGAGAGTCCGCTTCCCCGAGAGCAGAGCGCGGCGATCGAAACGAGCGCGGCCGTCAGCAGGACCAGCGCAGGCAGGAAGTCAGGGCCGAACAGGTCAAGGAACCCCGCGAGCCAAGGGAACCGCGCGAACCGCGCGAACCCCGCAATATCCTCCCGGACGACGTCGCGACGACGCTGTTCGTAAGCATTGGGCGAAACCGCCGCGTGTACCCGCGCGACCTGATCGGCCTGATCCTCCAGAATACCGGGATCGAGCGCGAGCGCATCGGCGACATTCGCGTGCTGGATAATTATTCCTTCGTGCAGATCGTCAACGAGGACGCGGAGAAGGTTATCGCGTCGCTTAACGAGTTCGAGTATCGCGGACGCAAGCTCGCGGTGAGCTTTTCCCGCAAGCGCGAGGATTCGGCGCTCTCGGAATCCGGCGCAGATACCGCTTCTGACGGCGCTTCCGTTACTGCTTCGACCGATGAAATCGCGCAGGACGAGGTCGCGCACGACGATCTTCTCGCGTCGGTCGCCGAGGATTCCTCCGATTACGCGGAAGAAGAATACTCGGAATCCGACTCCGGCGAGGAATCGCCGTCAGGGGAAGGGAAATCCGACCTGGCGGATGACGAAGAAAATAACGGCAACGTTTAAGGCGACCCCGATCGCCATCAATAGAAAGCCGACGGCCGCGCGCCGCCGGCTTTTTTTTTGCCTTTCGGGATAGGGCGCGTGGGCGAGGAGCGTGAGGAACAGTCCCGGCGGGCAATAGGGCAGGGCCTTTCCGCACGCGGCGACGAGGGCAAGCACGCTGACCGTCGCGAAGCCGGGTTCCCGGAGCGACTCGAAGAACACCGCGAATTCGGCGAAGGCGCCGGCCGCGACCGCGTATTTTTTTACGGGCGTCGTCACGGGAACGCGACGCTCGCGGTAGCCCGCGATCCGCGCGCGCCGGGTTTCCATGTCGAGGGTTTCGGGGTTCGCGTGGAAAACGCAGACCGCGCGCCGCGTTCGCCATTTTTCCGGGGCGATGACCGACGCGGGAAGTTCCCGGTCGATTGAGAGGATCGCGTCCCAGGGAAGGGATTCGGGGCGACCGTCGCCTGAAAGAAGTATGAAACGCGTCTTGCGGGGGGTGAGCGTCGCCGCGCCCTTGTCCGTCGCGAGGACGAGCTTACCGTCCGCGAGTCCCGTCACCGCGCATGGCGTTCCCGTTCGCTCGCGGAGGAGCCTGAAAAGCCGCGCCCTGCTGGCTAAGGCTATGATTTGGGCAAGGCCAGGCGCGATAAAATAAGCGATCGCCGCAATCGCGGCGATGAGCGCGAGTCGGTCTATCATTCGATCCCCTTTCCGTCTATACTGCGTCCATGAACGTGAAAAAGCTGGTCGCCGGCCCCCTCGCGGTGAATACCTGGTGCGTACCCGTCGCCGGCGGGCGAATGATGATCGTCGATCCGGGCGGAGACCCCGCTTCGATTATAGCATATTTGGCCGGTGAAGGCCGCTCGCCCGCGCTCGTGCTGCTTACCCATGGTCATTTCGACCACTTATTGGGGCTTCCCGAGCTGGTTCGCGCCTATCCCGGCATCCCCGTCGCGATCCATTCAGCGGACGCGCGCTTTCTTGGGGAAGGCTCCCTCGCGCTGCATCGCGCCTTCCTTGGCGAGGACGAGGATTCGGGACTTTTATGCGATATACGCGAGGATTTCCCCCCGGCGAGCCTTTTCCTTGAGGAGGGTAAACCGGTACCTTCGATCGACGGGTGGACGGTCATGCACACCCCCGGTCATAGCGAGGGATCGGTATGCCTTTATAACGCCGCCGAGAAAACCCTGATCGCGGGCGATACCCTGTTCTTTCAGGGAATGGGACGTACCGACTTTGATGGCGGTTCCCCCGAAAAGCTCTTCGCGAGCCTTTCGCGGCTTGCCGAGTTGCCGCCCGATACCGTGGTTTTGCCCGGTCATGGGCGGGCGACGACGATAGGGGCAGAGCTGGGCTGAAGTCGCCCCGCGCGAGTTCTTCCGCGGACGGTGCCTTTTCATCCCCCGAAAAAACGGCTATCATCCCCAGTCATGAAAACCTCCGCTCGCGTAATTCTGGGCGTCGCGGCCCTCTTTCTTACTTTGTATGGATGCGATGACCGGCGTACGCCTGGCGCGGCCGGAACCACGGCCGAGACGTCGAAAAACGCCGATGCCAAGGTAACGCGCAAGCCAAGACATCGCGAAAACGACCATAAGGTCGTCGTTCTGACGGGCCCCGAGTTCGCCTCGAAACAGGAAATCCTCGATGCCTTGATCTCCGAATACGGGCTGGATGGCTTGGGCGGAATGGTCGTCCCAATGCAGTATCCCGAGTCGTTCATGGACGGCAAAAAGATGGTGATGTCGAAACTTTCCGAGGCCGTTGCCGCGCCCGGGGTGACGACGCTCGTGACCGTAGGCGCCCCCGAGGGTGTCGTCCGGGAGCTGCTTAAGATACGCGCGCATTTTCCCGATTTGCGGATAGCGAGCCTTTTTACCCAGGACGAGATGCTTCAGGTTGAGCTCGCGTCCGACCTAACCCTTGAATACGCCCCAGCCGGCGACATACTCGCCGACGAGAACGCGACGGCGATGCCCGCCGCGGACGTCGACGCGCTTATCCTCGCGGCGACGCTCGCCCTGGAGGATCCCGACAAGTCCATCGCGCCGCTCCAGCGGCTGCAAACCTCGCTCGACGCGGCACGCGGTTTCCTGAAAAGAAAGACCGCCGGCTCCGCGTGGAAGATCGATGCCTGGCTTGATCCCGACACGAACCTCCGCTCTCGGGTCCGGCTCGTGCTTTCCGACGGGGGCGGGTCGACCTGATGAATAAGCTTGAGCGAGTCGAGTCGGGGCTCTTGGGCTCGCGCGACGCGCTGTATCGTTTGGAACGCGCCGATTCCGCGCGGCTTCTCGTCCTCTCGGACACTCATGGACATTACGATCTGTTCGAGTCCATCGTGCGCGAGTACGGCCCTTCGTCCGACGCGATGCTTTTCGCGGGGGACGGGATGTGGGACGTCGTGCA
This sequence comes from Treponemataceae bacterium, assembly GCA_035352395.1. Lineage (GTDB taxonomy): Bacteria > Spirochaetota > Spirochaetia > Treponematales > Treponemataceae > Teretinema. The sequence continues at coordinate 5,724 of DAOPXQ010000087.1, forward strand.
GTACGTGGAAAACGCGTACGCGTCCGAACGCCTTAAGGCCGCGCTCCCGCCGGTCGTCGCGTTCGTCGCGGGTAACGGCGACGGCGACGAGTATCGGGTTTGCCTTCCCTCGAGCGGCCCGATCGACGATCCCTCCGAGGCGCCCGGGTTTTCCCTGACCGTCCCGCAGCGGCTCGTCGTCAAGTCCTGCGGTTTCAGCGTGCTTCTCGCGCACGGTCACCGGCATTCGGTCGACGTGAATCCCGAGATACTCGTCAGCCTCGCGCGGTCGCTCGCGTGCGACGTCGCCATACACGGTCATACCCATATCCCGTTCGCCGAGGAATTCGCGAGCGTGCTCGTGCTTAATCCCGGAAGCCCTTCGCGCCCGCGCGGCCATCATGGCCCCAGTTTCGCGCTCGTCGACCTCGAGTCGACCGGGCTTACCCCGAAGATCACGTTCTGCGCGGTGTCGGCGCAATCGCGCGGGGGCTTCTCCTTCGGCGAAAACCCCGTCCGGTTATAGGTCCCGAAGGATTTCCGCGGTCGGCGCGACCTTGGCGAATAGGCCGTTGAGCCCCGCCATCGAGGCCGCGTGCACCATCGCCGCGGGAACCTTCACGCCGCCGAATTCGAGCGCTATCGTCGCGCAGGCGTCGGAGGCCACCGAGCAGTCGTAGCCGAGCTCTTTCGCGGCCCTGGTCGTCGAGTTGACGCACATGTAGCTCATCATGCCCGCTATCACGACCTTTTCGATTCCCGCGGCTTCCAGGCGCTTTCCAAGATCCGTGCCGACGAAGGAATTCGGCGTGAGTTTGCGTATCGCGGGCTCGCCGGCGGTGGGCGCGACCATTTCGTGGATCTCGATTCCCCTCGTTCCCTTTTTGAAGAACGGGGCGCTCCCGTTGGCGCTCTCGCGGACGTTCTCGTGCCATACGTGGAACACGGGCAATCCCTTAGCCCTGAACGCGTCGAGAATGATGCGCGCGTTAGCCGTCGCGGCCAACGCGCCCTCGTTTTCCCCGGAGCCGCCGGGAAAGTAATCGTTCTGGATATCAACCAGTATCAGTGCTGTTTTCATGAGGTGAATATACCCCTCCCGGCGTTGGGGCGTGAGTGCGATTACGCAGTTTAAATGGGCAAATCCTCAATCGGCGGGTTTTCTGTGGAGGGCCCGGTAGTCGCTTGGGGGAAGGCCGGTCGTCTTTCTGAACGCGCGGCCAAAGTGCGCGAGGTCGTTGAAACCGGCGCGCTCGCTTACCTCGGAAACGGGAAGGCTCGTGTCCCTGAGGAGCACGCAGGCCGCGTTTATCCTCGTTCGGGTAACGTACTCCATCGCGCTCGCGCCGGTAGCTTTTCGAATGGCCTCGCCGAGCGTCGTTCGATTCGTCCCCAATCTGTCGCAAAGGACGCCAAGCGAGATCTCTCGCGCGTACTCGCGGTTAATCAGCCTGATCGCCCGGGCGGCGAGCGCGCCGTTTCCGGCGTCCCCGTCCCCGTCGACGCTCGACTCGAGGGAGGGCGCCTTCGGCGATAGCGGGTTTTCGGCGGATAGGTATTCCTTGTAGACGAGCAGCAGAAGCTCGAGAAAATAGGAGCGGCTTCGGCAAGGCCAGAAATTGTCGCGCTTAGCGTTGAGCTCGCCCGAAAGCGAAGTGATCAGTTCCCTTACGCGGGGCGCCATATCCGGCCCGACCGGCACGAGCCCGCGGTACGCGTCGTTTCTATCGATGAAGGGGCGAAGGAAATCCGCGTCGAGCGTCGCGGATTCGCTGAGCGTTTCGGGGCGGTTTCGGACACGCTCGAGAGAGAGCTCGCCGTTCACGTCTTGCGGCGAGAAAAACACGCGCGAGACGGGATGCGTACTTGAGCCGTCGGGGAAGGCGAGAGTCGGCCTTTCGGTTTCGTTGATACAGAGGAGACAGGCCCCGATTATGGGCGTTTCCGTTTTGCCCGAGCGGAGGATGGGCGAGCCGCCCTCGACGAACGCGAGGGAAAGCCCGCCGGCCCACGCGAGGGCGTCTTGCGGGGGTCGATCGTCGCCATCGGCGCCAAGCCTGACGAAAAACGATTCCACCGTCGAGTCCTTAGGTAACCTTGGAGAGGAATTCTTTCGTGCGCGGGTTCTTGGGATTGCCGAAAAGCTCGTCCGGCGTCCCTTCCTCCGTCACCAAGCCCTCGTCCATAAAGAGCACGCGCGATCCCACCTCGCGAGCGAAGCGCATCTCGTGGGTGACGACGGCCATGGTCATGCCGTCCGCCGCGAGGTCCTTCATCACCGCGAGCACCTCGCCGACCATCTCCGGGTCGAGCGCGCTCGTCGGCTCGTCAAAGAGCATAACCTTGGGCTTCATCGCGAGCGCCCTGACTATGGCGATGCGCTGTTTCTGCCCGCCGGAAAGCTGGGTTGGGTGGGCGTCCCTCTTCTCGCTAAGGCCGATTCGCTCAAGAAGCTCGAGCGCGGTCCTTTCGGCCTCGTCTCGCCTGAGTCCGCGCACCTGCATCGGCGCGAGAACGATGTTCTCGAGCACGCTCATGTGCGGGAACAGGTTGAAATGCTGGAAGACCATTCCCATGTCGCGTCGGTGTGCGTCGAGGGTCGCGCCTCGGCACTCCTTACGGTCCGTAATCTCCGCCCCGTCAAACCAGATCTTGCCGCCGGTCGGCGTCTCAAGGAGGTTAAGGCAGCGAAGGAACGTGCTCTTGCCCGAGCCAGACGGCCCGATGACGACGACGACCTCGCCTCGATCGACGTGCGCGTCTATGCCGCGTAAGACCTCGAGCTTTCCGAAGTTTTTTTTCAGTCCCTGTATCTTGATGATCCGTTCAGACATTGGAGCGCATCCTCCGCTCGATCCTGGCGAGCAGCTTTGAAAGCGGGAAGGTGATGAGGAAGTACATGAGCGCCGCGACGAGCAGCGGCTCGAACGGCTGGTACGTGTTTCCCCGCACGGTATTCGCCTTGTACATAAGGTCGGCGATGCCGATTACCGAGACGATCGAGGATTCCTTGATCACGACGACGAATTCGTTGCCGAGAGCGGGTAGGACGTTGCGGATCGCCTGGGGAATGACG
>DAOPXQ010000088.1:0-8759 GCA_035352395.1 Treponemataceae bacterium
GGCGTCGCACGCGCGCGCGAGCTCGGCGGCGCGCTCAAGGTCCTGCGCGGGGAATTTCGCCGTCGACTCCACGTGGTATGGGGGTCGCGCCATGGCCTTGATCCCAAGCCGCTTCGCGTCGTCATGGAGCGCCGTTCCCGGCAGAACCGCGAGCCTGAAAAGCTCGAGGTTGTTCGGATAGAGGCCGCACGCGTAGTCGATCGAGTCCCTGAATGACGACAGTGTGTCGCCTGGAAGCCCATACATAAGGTCCAGCCCGAACACGACGCCAGCGTCGTTAAGGAGCCCGATTTTTTTGGAGAATTGCTTGAGATCGACCGAGCGGTTAACCAACGCGAGCGCCTCCGGATTCGAGCTTTGAAGTCCTATCTGAAGGGAACAGGGAACGCGCGAAAAGGCCTCTACCGTTTCCCTGTCCAAGTGTTCCGCGCGAACCTCGAAGTTAAAATGGATTTCGGGGGCGCGCTTGGCGATGAGCGAAAGGATCGACAGGGCGCGGTCCCGCGAGGCGTTGTATGTCGGGTCAAGGACGAACACGCGCTCGACGCCGCTTTTCACGAAGTAATCAAGCTCGCGCTCAAGCCTCGCGAGCGGGAGGGGGCGGACCTTCTTGTCGCCCTTGGACTCGTAGCAATACGAGCACTTGTACGGGCATCCGCGCGCGAGTTCCCACAGGGCCCCCTTATAGTCGCGGAACGCCGTCGTTCCCTCGAGCGCGCCGTCGAGCCAGGGCGAGCGGAGCGTCGCGCAGTCCGGCTGGGCGGGCCTTCCGCCGGCCTTCGTCCAGGAAGGAACGGGCGATCCCGTCGCGATGGAGCGCACGAGCTCGACCGCGCCGATCTCGCCTTCTCCCGCTATCGCGTAGTCAAAGTCTCCCGAGAATGATTCGGGAGAGGCCGTTACCTCGGGGCCGCCCGCGAAAATCACGGCATCCGGCAGGTTTGCCCGGAGCCATCGCGCGGCAGCCTCGAAGACGGGCCGGTTCCAGACGTATGTCGAAAAACCCACGACCCGCGTCTTCGCGCCCGGGGCGATCGTGGCAAGTAAGGCCGCCACATTATTACCGATTATCTCGCCCGCGGCGACAACGTCCCTGCCGGACGCGTCCAGGCCAGAAAGGCCGGAGTCCTCGAGTGACCAATCCCCAAGCGCGACGGCGGCTCGCCGCGACACTTCGGGGTCGGCGCGGAGCGCGGATACGAGGCACGCGGCTCCCAGCGGAACCGACTGAAAGGATGATTGAACCTGAAGGGAGGCGATAACGACGGCCGTTTCGGGTGAAGAGCTCATGGGACGATTCTACACCGGAAACGGTCGATTGTAAAAGGAGCGGATCGCGAGCGGATTACAGGAGGGGTATATTTCCCTTGGCGCACGAGGCGATCATGCCCTCGGGCCATACGGAAACCTGGGTTTCGCCGATATGCGCCTTTCTGAGGAAGAACATGCACAGGCGCGACTGCCCGATTCCGCCGCCGATCGTCTGCGTAAGCCCGCCGGAAAGGAGGCGGTCATGGAAGTACAGCTTGGCGCGCTCGGGGCAATCCCGGTACGAGAGCTGTTCCTTCAACGAGTCGGGGCTGACGCGGATACCCATCGAGGAAAGCTCGAGGGCCTGCCCAAGGACGGAATTCCAGACGATAAGGTCGCCGTTGAGGCCGCGCTTTCCGTTGCCGGTCTCGGTTATCCAGTCGTCGTAGTCGGGCGCGCGGCCGTCGTGAAGGTTACCGTCGGGAAGGGCGTAGCCGATGCCCATGACGAATATCGCGCCGTATTTCCGGGCGGCGGCCGTCTCGCGTTCCTTCGCGGTCATGTCCGGGTACTGGCGGTACAGGTCCTCGGCATGAATGAACGTGACTTCCTCGGGAAGGATCGGCGTGATCGCCGGATGGTTATCGTAGATAAAAAACTCTGTTCGCTTGAGGCAGCGATAGATCTTGCGCACGACGTCGGTAAGGAAGTCGATCGTTCGGTCGGACTCGCCCATCGCCATCTCCCAGTCCCACTGGTCGACGTACAGCGAATGGATGTTGTCGAGCTCCTCGTCGGCGCGGATCGCGTTCATGTCGGTATAGATCCCGAACCCGCGGGCGAGGCCAAGGTCGGTCACCTTGAGGCGTTTCCACTTTGCGAGCGAATGGACGATCTCCAGCTCCTCCTCGTTCATGTCCTTTACGGGGAAATGAACCGGGCGCTCGACGCCGTTCAGGTCGTCGTTGATGCCCTTACCCCGCTGCACGAAAAGGGGCGCGGTAACCCTAGTCAGATTGAGTTCGGTGGAGAGGGCCAGTTGGAAAAAATCCTTGATTCGGATGATCGCCTGTTCGGTTTCCTTGACCGAGAGGATCGGCCGGTAACCGGCGGGAATGGATAGTTGCGACATGATACGTAAACCCCTTTGTTTCGGCGCGGAATCGCGCATGGGAAGTATTGTATCGCGACGGGGATCGTTTCGTCCAGAGAAAAGGGGTCCCTTAGGGGGGAAACCATGGTACAATAAGAAACCGAGGAGCGCATACATGAGCGAACGAAAACTCTCTATCAGGGAAAAGGCCGGATTTGGCGTTTGCGATATGGGAGGAAATCTCTTCTTTACCGCCATGGGATTCTGGTCCCTTAATTACCTTACGGATACGATAGGCCTTGCCGCCGCGTCCGCCGGCATCGCCGTGATGATCGGTAAAATATGGGACGCCGTGACGGACCCCATGATGGGCTATATCTCGGATCGAACCAGAAGCAGGTGGGGAAGGCGGAGACCGTATCTTCTTTTCGGCGCCGTACCGCTGTTCCTTTCCATGTGGTACTTCTTTACCAACCCGCATCTCGCCGGCCAGACCGCCATATTCGCATGGGCGACCCTTGCCCTGTGCTTCCTCAACACGGCCTACACCATCGTCAGTATCCCCTACTCCGCGCTGACGCCGGAGCTGACGAGCGACTACAACGAGCGAACGAGCCTGAACGGCTTCAGGTTCGGGTTCGCCGTCGTCGGGACCATGCTAGGCGCCGCGATCGTGCTTCCCATAGTCAAGGTTTTCCCGGACCGGTCAACGGGATTCTCCGTCGCGGGACTCTGCATGGGAGCGATCATGCTGGTGGCGACGCTTATCACGTTCTTTTCCGTCAGGGAACCGAAGCACGAAAAGTCGGACATTCCGTCGGAGGGTTTCTTCTCCACGTACCTTTCGGTGTTTCGAAACAAGGCGTTCGTCGTCGTGCTTCTTACCTACGCGCTCAATATCCTCGCGATCAATTTCCTTCAGGGGATTCTCGTGTACTACTTCAAGTACGTCTTCCGCGCGGAGGGAATGACGACGATCGCGATGGTTATCCTGCTCGCCGTCACGATGATCTTCATCCCCATTTCCGTGCCCATCTCCAAGAAGATCGGCAAGCGGCAAATCTACCAGCTCGGGCTCGGGATCATCGCCGCGGTCTGCCTGCTTCTCTATTTTACCGCGCATCTATTCGGCCCCGTGTATTTCTTCGTCATGATGCTCGTGGCGGGCATGGGGCTGGGATTCGCGTACGTCGCCCCCTGGGCGATGGTGCCGGACACGGTCGAATGGGACGCCGCGCGCTCGGGCGAGCGACGCGAGGGCGCGTATTACGGGATGTGGACCTTTGTTTCCAAGTGCGGTCAAGCGCTTTCGATCGTCGTTTCGGGATTCATCCTTCAGTGGGGCGGGTACGTGGCGGACACGGACCAGTCCGCGAGCTCTATCGCCGCGATCAGGGTCCTCATCGGGCCGCTCCCGGCTATCGTCTTCGCGGGCGCGATCGCCTTGCTGTTCGCTTACCCCATTACGGAAAAGATTTACAACGAGATGATGGCGAAGAAAAAATCCTAAACGTTACCGCAATGCACGTTCTGCAAATACCTGCGAGCCACGTCGGCTAACGCGAATAGCTCGTCGCGCGGGATCGGTTCGGGCGACATCATCCGGTAATCCGGATGGTGCCGGTTCAGGTGAAGGATCACCGATGGATCGATCGACGCGAGCCACGCGGCCAACGACCCAATCTCCGCGGGGGTTGAATTGAGGCCCGGGATTACGAGCGTGGTGATCTCCACGTGGCAACGCGGGATCGACGCGGCGATGGTCGCGAGCACGGGCTCCAGCGTGCCGCCGCATACCGTTCGGTAAAACGATCCGGAAAACGACTTTAGGTCGATATTCATGGCGTCTATGAGCGGAAGGATTTCCTCGAGCGGCTCCGGGTTTACGTACCCGTTAGTCACGAGAACGTTCTTCAGTCCCGCATCGCGAATGAGGACGGCGCAGTCGCGAACGTACTCCCACGATATAAACGGCTCGTTGTAGGTAAAGGCAAGCCCGATGTTTCCGCTCGATACGAGCGAAACCGCCTCGTCGCGGAGGCGTTCCGGCGAGTAAAGCTGGTCCTCGCCGAACTTTTCGGGCGGGTCGACCTGAGAAATCTGATGATTCTGACAGAATTTGCACGAAAGGTTGCAACCATAGCCACCGACGGACAGGATAAACGATCCGGGATGAAAGCCGACGAGCGGCTTTTTCTCGATCGGGTCCAACGCGAGCGACGCGACGATTCCCCAGGAGTCCGCGTAGAGCGTACCACCCCGGTTTTTCCTAACGCGGCACAGTCCCGCGCGACCGTCGCCGATTACGCATCGGTTCGGGCAAAGCTCGCATCGCACCGAATCGTCGCCGCGGTCCATGCTCTCGTAAAAGCGGGCTACTTTCCCGCCGAATGCCGCGTCCGTCATGTGTATCTCGTCACGGTAAAGCGCTCGATATGGCAGGATTCGTCGGGTTCAATCCCGCCCTTTCGGCACGCAATGGCGATCTGAGCGTCGACCGTGTCGACGCCATCCAAATCGGGAAGCAGAAGGCCTCGCTTGAACCCCGCCGTCACGATAACCCCGTAAACCGCCGGATCAAGCTGATCCCGCGAGGATATCGGCTCCGGATGACCAAGTACGTCAACCGAGACTTCGAGGCCCTCGAGCTCATCGACGATAAGCGGATCGAACCTTGGATCCTCGCTCGCCGCGGCGACGGCGTTCCGCACGATCTCCTCGGTAATACTCGAGGTCGTCGGCGCGATGGTCCCGATGCATCCACGGAGTTCGCCGAGTCGCTTCAGCGACACGAAACAGCCGGCGCGGGGAGAGTCGAACGCGGGCAAAGCCGGCAATCCGGTCAGACCGCCGGTCCTGACGAAATGCTCGATGACGATCCGCGCGATCCGCACCGGTATCGAGGCGGAACTCTCGACGATATTCTCGGTTTCCATGTCAACTCTCCCTTTTGCGCGCAGGACTGAACTCCGCCACGCAGTACCCAATGCCGAACGGCGCCTCATAGGAGTATAGCTTCGATGATGCGGGCTCGAGGGCCACGCCAGGACTTGCGTCCGCGGGCTCCGGCCTCGAATCGCGCTCTCGGTCGAACCCCAGGGCGCCAAGAAGCATGACGAGGGAATTATACCCGCACTCGGCGGCCTTCTCGCGAAGGTCCTGATCGATAGCGAGAATTCGCTCGGGCTCGGAATTGTCGATCGCGCGCGCGATGAGGGCGTCGAACTCGGCGCCGCCCGCGACCATGCCGTACGGGCTTTCGGCGTTTACGCGATGCGACATATCGCCACTCGCGATAAGGCATACGCGCCTACCGGACGCGCGAGCGACGTCGGAAAGCACGTGCCCTATCTCGAGCACCCGCTCGCTCTCGAAGGCCGACGGCGAGGCGCAAACGAGGCCGAAGTCGCGATGTTCCGAAAGGACGAAGGAAAGGGGAACAAGGGCCCCGTGGTCAAGTTCCAGGTCAAGCCCGTGCGAGGCTATCGTCTCCGCGGACGGGAGCCCCGCGGGTATTCCCAGGGCGGCGAGCCGGGTAGTGAATTCCTCGACGAACCCATGCTCGCCCGAAAACGAAAACCTGAGCGAAGGCTCGCCGAATTTGGCGAACGAGCCTCCGAGCACGGGGCGGTCGTAAATAAACAGAAAATCGGCGAATAGGGGCGCGTGCGGCGAGGTCACGACGATAATCTCAGGCCTGATCTCGGCAATGCGCGCCGCAACCCGGTAGCAGGCGTTTACGGTCGCGGAAGCCTCGCGCTCCCGGCCTTTCGCTATCTCCGAGAGGATTATCGGGGGATGAGGCATTAAAAAACCGGCGACGAAGCCGGAAGTCGGCGATATTCGTTCCATATCCATAAGTATAGAACAGTCGCGGGACGAAAAACAGACCGTATAATTTAAGAGACAATCCCCAAAAAAAGGAATACAATATATCTTAATGAGCGATTCGGCGAATATTCTCGCGCAATTTCAACACCTTGAAAAATCCGGCGCGCTCGACGCGCTTGGCGACCTCAGGAAGGAAAACCGTGAGCTCGAGCGCATCATCACGGACGCCGCCCTTCTTGTATCGTATACCGACGTAAACGCGATGCTGGATTTCATGATCGCGAAATTCCTCGACCACTTTATCCCGCAGTTTCTCGGATTCCTCGTTCACCCGCCACGGGGCGAAAAGCTTAGGCAATTTACCTTTCGCAACCTCAAGGAAAGCGCGGACCATATCGATCCCCTCTATTTCGACCTTCTGAGGGAGCACTTTTCCAAGGAACCGGGAAGCGTCACCTTCGACGAATTAAGCGAAAAACTCGGGGAGGGCCTCTTTGACGCGGAGTTCCGCAAGCTCCAGCCGGAACTCATCTTCCCGATGTACGGGATCGGCGGCGTTTACGGGGTCGTGATCCTCGGCAAGAAGATTGTCGGCTCCGGGTACACTGAACTCGAGCAGAAGTACATCGACCGAATGATACGTTTCCTTTCGGTCACGATGCAGAACGGCCTCCACTACGAAAGCTCTATTACCGACCCGAAGACGGGACTATTCAACCACGATTACTTCGTTCGCCGCCTCGACGAGGCGGTCGCCCAGTGCCGGCGCCGAAACCGAACGGCGGGCATACTGATGATGGACGTCGACCACTTCAAGAAATTCAACGATACCTGGGGACACGTGACGGGCGACGCGGTACTCGTCGCAATAGCGCAGACGCTCAAGGAATGCACGCGCACGGAAGACTGCGCCGCGCGCTTCGGCGGTGAGGAATTCTCGGTGTTGGTCGCGGAATGCACGCCCGCGAACCTCATGATGGTCGCGGAGAGAATCAGGTCAGCGGTCGAAAACCTTAACCTGACCTCCGGGGGAAGCGCGCTCAAGGTGACGATCAGCATCGGCGCGCGCATGATCGATCCGGACCCGAGGATCAACTCGCTCGTCCTTATCGGGGACGCGGACAAGGCGCTCTATAAATCAAAAAGCACCGGCCGAAACCGGTGCTCCCTCTTTGCCGTTGGATTGCTCAGTCGGGCATTGCTTGGGGTAAGCTTAAGCGAAGGGCAAGCCCCGAGCTGAAGCGTCCCTACGACTCCCCGATCACATTCCGGGGAAACCGCCCATGCCGCCCATACCTTGCATCATCTTGGCGGCCATGCCTTTGTTCTTGGCGAACTTGCGCATGGTCTGGCGGGTTTTCTCGAACTGTTTAAGAAGCTTATTGACATCGCTCACCGAGGTTCCGGATCCCTTCGCGATGCGCTTGCGCCGCGACGGCCCGATGATAAGGTGGTTATTCCGTTCCTTGGCGGTCATCGACTGAATGATCGCTTTCTGCGCCTTTAACCCGGAGGTATTGAGGTCCGACTCGCTCACCTGCCCTGCCATCCCGGGAATCATGTCGATCATGGACTGAAGCGACCCCATCTTGCCGACGCTCTCGAGCTGATCGAGCATGTCTTGCAGGGAGAAGCTTTCGTTCGCCATCTTTTTCTGGAGTTTCTGCGCTTCTTCGGCGCTGACGGTCTCCTGCGCCTTCTCGACGAGGCTGACGATATCGCCCATGCCAAGGATGCGGCTCGCGATGCGGTCCGGATAGAACGGTTCGAGATCCTCGATCTTCTCGCCGGTTCCCATGAAAAGGATCGGTTTGCCGGTAATGCTCTTGAGAGACAGCGCGGCGCCGCCTCGCGCGTCGGAGTCGAACTTCGTCAGGATGACGCCTGTGATCCCGACCTTCTCGTCGAAGCTCTTTGCGATATCAACCGCGTTCTGGCCGGTCATGGAATCCGCGACGAGGAGGGTTTCCACCGGGTCCATCGCCTTGCGGATCGCGACGATCTCGTCCATCATCGCCTCGTCTACCTGGAGGCGGCCGGCGGTATCCACGATGAGCACGTCGTACCCGCCCTTCTTGGCGGCTTGCAGCGCGTTCTTGGCGACGCGGAGCGCGTCCGCCTTGCCGGGGACGATATCTTCTTTGTAAACGGGGACGCCGATCTTGTCGCCGAGCACGGAAAGCTGCTCGATGGCGGCGGGACGCACGAGGTCGCACGCGGCGAGCATGGGCTTACGACCCTGCTTGGCGAGCCTGGCCGCGAGCTTCGCGGCGCTCGTCGTCTTTCCCGAACCCTGCAAGCCCATGAACAGGATGACGGACAGGGCGTCGGGACCCTTTAGGTGAAGGTCGGTCTTGGCGTCGCCGAGAAGGCTGACCATGCGGTCATGGACGATCTTGACGAACTGCTGGCCGGGATCGACGGCGCGAAGGACCTTTTCGCCCTTCGCCTCCTCAATCGTGCCGTTTACGAAGCGACGAACGACCCGAAGGTTGACGTCGGCCTCGAGGAGGGCCATCTTGATTTCCTCGACGGCGTCCTCGATGTTCTTCTCGGTAATGGACGACTTGCCTGCGACTCGCCG
>DAOPXQ010000089.1:0-8721 GCA_035352395.1 Treponemataceae bacterium
TCTACACCGACGCCTTCTTCAAGGACACCGAGCGCCTTAACATCATCCGGCCGACCGTCGTCTGCAAGGCGACCGAGCATATCGGCGAGATGATCGCCCTCATCAAGCGGCTCGAGGAGCGCGGGCACACCTACATGGCCGGCGGCAACCTCTACTACGACATCTCCACCTATCCCGATTACGGCAAGCTCGCGCTCATCAACCTCGACGAGCTTAAGGCGGGCGCGCGCATCGAGGTCGACGCGAACAAGCGCAATCCGCACGACTTCGCGCTCTGGTTCACCAAGAGCAAATTCGAAAACCAGGCGCTCACTTGGGAATCGCCCTGGGGCACCGGATACCCAGGATGGCACATCGAATGCTCCGCGATGAGCATGAAATACCTCGGCGAGCAGTTCGACATCCATACCGGCGGCATCGACCACATCCAGATCCACCACACGAACGAGATCGCCCAGAGCGAGGGCGCCACGGGAAAACGTTGGGTCAACTATTGGCTTCACAACGAGTTCCTCGTCATGGACAAGGGCAAGATGTCGAAGTCGTCGGGAAATTTCCTGACGCTGCAATACGTCATCGATCAGGGCTACGACCCGCTCGACTATCGCCTGTTCCTCCTCGGCGGCCATTACCGCAGCCAGCTCACCTTTTCATGGGAGTCGATGGAAAGCGCGAAGAACGCGCGCAAAAGCCTTATCAAGCAGGTAACGAAACTCGTCGAGACGGCGGGTACGGCCGGCACGACCACCGCCGCAGGCACCGTGCGGGACTTTGTGTCCTTCGCGGAAGGTTCCGCCGCGCGTGCGGCGCTCGAGCGCTTCCAGGCCGCGATAGAGCAGGACCTAAACACCCCGCGAGCCATAGCGGAGCTCCAGGGAATCGTACGCGACGCGACGATCCCGCCCGCGGAGGCATTACGGGCGCTCACGATCATGGACGGCGTGCTCGGGCTCGAACTCGAGGCGCAGGCAAGGAAACAGATCGCGCAGGACGGCGCCGCCCAGGAAAGCGACCCCCGCATAGACGCGCTCGTGCGGGAACGCATAGACGCGAAAAAGGCGAAAAACTTCGCGCGAGCGGACGAGATCCGTAACCAGCTCAAGGCCGAAGGCATTTTACTGGAAGACGGCCCCTCCGGGACCGTATGGAAGCGCCAGGCATGAGCTACCCGCCGGCAGGAGACAGATCGATGAATTGTAACACCCCGGGGGCCTCAGTTGTTTGAAACCGTAACCATACTCCGGGCGACGCGCGACGAGGACTTTCGGACGATATACACGGCGACCATGCCGGTACTTTTCAAGATAGCGTTTCGCATCGCGGGCACGGAAGAGGCCGCAGAGGACCTTTGCCACGACGCGCTCATAAAGATGACCGAGAAGGACATGCAGTTTCCCTCGATCAACGACGCCAAATACTGGCTGATCCGGGTCGTGAAAAACGCCTCCCTGAATTACGCGAAGCGGAAGGGCCGCGAGCGCAGGGCCTACGAGCGCGCGCTGAAGGAAGACCATCGCGTCGTGGACTCGGGCGAGACGGAACTATTGAAGGGCGACGCGATCGAGCGGGTTCAGGCCGCGCTCGCGAAGCTCCCCGAGAACCTCAGAACCGTGCTCCAGCTTAAGGAATACGGCGAGCTTAACTATAAGGAAATTGGACGCGTGCTCGGCATAACCGAGGGAAACGTGAAAGTCCGGGTATTCCGCGCGCGCGAGCAGTTGTCAAAGTTGATAGGAGAAGAAGATGTCTACATGCCCTGATTCAGACCTTTATTCGGCCCTCGCGGACGGCGAAGTGCCCTCTCCATGGAAGGAGAGGCTCGAAAAGCACCTTGCCTCGTGCGCGGCATGCCGTAAAAAGGCCGATCGGTACGCGATGGTCTCAAGGCATCTCGCGATCGCCGCGCCTATCCTTTCCAGGGAACGCCTCGACGAATCATTCGCGCGGCTTTGCGCGAGGCGAAACGAGGCCATGGCGGCGCTTTCGGCCGCGTCGCGCTTTAAGCCGACCGCATGGACGCATCAGGCGATACGCCTTCCCGTGCCGGCCTTCGCGGCCGTCCTAGCCGCGGCGATTTTTCTCCCTTCGATTCTCGTTCTCGGGACCGTGGCGCGCGTTCAGGGCGCGAACATCCATGAGTCTCAGTCTCTTGCCTCGCTGCAGGCAATACCGACCGACATAGACTCGAGCATCAAGGCGCTCAAGAATTCCTCGCCGGTTTATAGCCCAGACCTTCCCGAATACTCCTCCTCGGTAGCCTTCGCTCCCGGCGAGCAGAGCCAGCTTTTCTCGCTGCTCGGTTTCGCGCGCCAATACAGCAATCGCCAGGATCTGCTCTCGAAGTCCCAGATCATCATCATAAAGCTTCCCGAGCTTACGCAATTCTCGGAAGAGACCAACCAGCTTCTTCCCGCGGGAAACGCGCTGGGAACCCAGGCGGGCTTTTCGCGATGATTCGACAGTTCATTCAGCGTATTCTCCGAAAAAGCGACATAGCGCGCCTGCTGGCGATCGTGTCGCTTTTTCTCGTTTTATCGGCCGTCATCGGCGGCGTTACCTCCCTCTTCAACCGCAAGCCGTCCCTCGACACCGTGGAACCCTCGATCGGGGCGCCCGGGGACATCGTCGTCATGCGCGGCAAGCATTTCGGGGAGACGAAAGAGGACAACTGGATCGAGATTTCCGGCAACAGGGTTTCCGGCAACGAGGTAATCAACTGGACGGACACGCTGATCATGATGCGTCTCCCGGAGATACTCGACGACGGCCTCGTGTACGTGGTCAATCGCCACGGGCGCAGCAACCCGCAGATATTCGTCAACCGCGACAACCTTCCCGTCGCGGCGCGGGGCAACGCGGAGGTCGGCGCGCCGGTCATCGAGTCGCTCGACGCGAAGGCCGCGGAGATCGGCAAGCGGCTCACGATCAAGGGCAAGAACTTCGGCATAACCCGCAACGCCTCCGAGGTGCTGTTCACCTGGCAGATCGACGCGGCGATCCCGCAGGCCACTGGCGCGCGCATGGATCAGACGATGGTGCCTTGCTCCCCTCTCGACTTCGACTATGAGTCCTGGGGCGACCAGGAAATCCGCGTCAGGGTTCCCGACGGCGCGTCCTCCGGAGCGGTGTACGTCCGCACCGAGCGCGGCACGAGCGGCCCCGCGGCGCTGGAGATCATCAACAGCCCCGGAACCAAGAAGTACTCGGATCCCCGAACCTATACCGTAACCGTCGAAATGGACGTATCCGGCGTCAACGCCTCCGAGGGAAACATGCTCTTCGTGCGCGTGCCGCTGCCCGTCACCACGGCCGCCCAGAAAAACGTCAGCGTCACGCAGTCGGCCGATAAGCCCTACGTGGACGACTATCACGGGGCGATCCTTCACCAAATCGAAAACCTTAAGACGGGCCGAAACGAGGTGATCTCGCACAGCATCATCCTGACTAACCATTCCGTCACGACGGCGGTTAACCCCGCGCTCGTTAAGCAATACTCCGACACCCAGTCGCCGCTCTATGCGGTGTACACCGCGAACGACCCGCTCGTTCCCTCGGACGACGCCTCGGTCAGAAACCGCGCGGCGACGATCGTGGGACAGGAGCGCAATCCGTATAAGAAAGCGAATCTCATCTACGCCTGGCTCGTCGAGAATTTCCGCGAGGGTAACGTTCCGAAACCCGAGCGCGACGCGGTCGAGGCCCTGAAAGCGGGCTCAGGCGACGCGTGGGACATGGCGATCCTCTTCGCCGCGCTCTGCCGCGCCGCAGGCGTTCCCGCCGTTCCGAACGCGGGCGTCCTCGTTGACGCCCAACGCAATTCGCGCGTACATTGGTGGGCGGAATTCTACGTCGAGAGCTTCGGCTGGATTCCCGTCGACCCGGCGCTCGGCGCGGGCTTCCCGCAAAAAACGCGCGGCGACGAGGCGAAGGCATGGTACTTCGGGAACCTGGACGCCGACCATATAGCGTTCTCGCGCGGATGGTCGGAGCAAAAGCCGATGACCCCGAAGGGAAGGATCGTGTTCAAGCCCCGCTTCTATTCCTTCCAGCCAATCTGGGAAGAGTCGGGCGGAAATATCAAGAGTTACGCCTCGTTTTGGGGAGACCCAAAGGTTACCGGCGTTTATAACGCGGGCCAATAAACAAGCGATTTTCTGAAGAGGAGTTATTCATCGATGGTCACAGTACTTTCCGTCGGCGGCTCGATTGTGGCGCCCGACACCCCCGATCCCGAGTTTCTTTCGCGCTTCGGCGCGCTCGCGAGGCAATGGCTCGCCGAGGATAATTCCCGCAAGCTGATCCTCGTGGTCGGCGGCGGCGGCCCCGCGCGGTCTTACCAGAAGGCGTTCCGCGCGGTTTGCCCCGACGGCTCGAACGAGGAGGCCGACTGGATCGGCATCATGGCGACAAGGCTCAACGCGCAGCTCCTCAAGGCGATGTTCGCGGACATCTGCCCGTCTGACGTCGTTTACGACCCGACGCAGGCCGGCGTGTTCGCGGGCCGCGTGATGGTCGCCGCAGGCTGGAAGCCCGGGTTCTCCACGGACAACGACGCGGTCCTGCTCGCCGAGCGGTTCAGCGCCTCGACGGTGATCAACCTATCGAACATCGCGAAGGTTTATACCGACGACCCCCGAACGAACCCCGACGCGAAGCCGATCGACTCGATTTCATGGGAAAATTTCCGAAAGATAGTCGGCGACGAATGGGCTCCCGGCAAGAACGTGCCCTTCGACCCCGTCGCGAGCATGCACGCGCAGAAAGCGGGGATCTCCGTGATCTGCGCGGCCGGCCGCGACATCGAGAATCTCCGCGCGATTCTCGATGGCAAGGACTTCGTCGGCACGACCATAGGCTAACCGATTCTATTATTTACGCGTACAGGCGACCAATCAGGCCCTCGAGCTTGTCGCCGTACGCGCGGTCGGCCGCCCACGTGCCCGCGAGGCCTTGGACGGTCGGCGCCTTTCCCTTCGGGTTTACGTACCGGTAGCGGGGATCGACCTGCTCTTGAGCGAGCGGCTCAACTGTCGCGTAAGCCTTTAGGTGCTGGACGTGCGCGCGCACCCCGGTCCGCTCGTCGGAAAACCGGTTACCGCTTTGCCCCGGTCCAATGGATCCCAATCCGCAAAAGTTATTCATATCCACCGTCACGAGGCCGCCGAACCTGAGAAAGCCGGTCTCCAAGCACATCTGCACGAACGCCACGTCCGGGTTCACGCCCTCCGCCGAGGCTTCCTCGATGTAATATCGGGCCATGCGCCTAACCTTGGCGCGATCCGCCTTTGGGTTCTCCGCCATAAAGAAAGCGACTAGGCGATCGGCCTTCATCGCGCCCTTCCCCATGATCTCGCACGGCGGAGGTAAATTCGACGCGCCCGACGAACGGACGCTGACGGTTACGCAGCCCGCAAGGGCAAATACGGAACAAACGCAAAGCATGATGGCAAACGCGCGGGATACGAGGCTCCCGCGGGATGCGGGCTCCCCGCGCGATTCGTTGTTTTTATCGGTCTTCATGACAAATTCATCGGAATTCCCGGCCAAAAAACTGAGTCAGCGAGGACAATACGGAACAAGGGAGCGCACATCGATGAAAGAACGAGGCAAGCCGGACGCGCGGGAGCGAATCAGAAAACGAGGGGCGAAGAACCTGACCGATTCGGAGCTCGTCGCGCTGCTCTTGCGGACGGGCACGAGGAACAGGCCAGTCATGGGCCTTGCGGGAAAGGTCGTCGGCGTCCTTGACGTGTCAAAGTCCGAAACCGAATTCGAGGTTCTCAACCGAATCGAGGGAATGGGAGACACGAAGGCCGGCACGGTACTGGCTGCGCTCGAGCTGGGACGCCGCTACTCCGGCATCATTCACCGAAAGATCCGGACCGCCGCGGACGTGTTCCCGCTCGTGCAGCATTTCGCGGACAGAAAGCAGGAACAGTTCATCTGCGTCTCGCTGAACGGGGCGCACGAGGTGCTCGCGGTGCGCGTCGTGAGCGTTGGCATCCTCAACAAGACGATCGTGCACCCCCGCGAGGTTTTCGGGGACCCGATCGCGGACCGGGCGGCCGCGGTAATCGTGTGCCACAACCATCCCTCGGGCCAGCTCGAGCCGTCCGAGGAAGACCGCGCGATCACGCGAAGACTCGCGGAAGCGGGAAACATCCTCGGAATATCCCTGCTCGATCACCTGATTCTAAGCCCTCGAGGGGGATACTTCAGCTTCATCGACTCGGGGGTGCCGATCTGCTGATAGCCAAGACATCGCCTTTCCCGCTTTCCTTTTTGGGCGCGGACGGGTATCATTCTAACCATGAAGAATCCCGCGCGCGCAGTGGTCGCGGCCTTGGCGATCGTCCTATTGGGCGCTCAGGCCTCAGCCGAACCCAAGGACAGCGTTATGGTTACCCAAACGGAACGAGACGAGGCCCCGAGCCTTACCGTCGAAACCGACATACAGAAGGCGGAGATATACCTTGACGGGATTTACCGGGGACTGACGCCGCTCGTCATCGGGGGAGTCGCTCCCGGAATCAGGCGGCTCGAGCTCCGCAAAGAGGGCTACTACCTAAAATCATGGTCGATCAAGATAGAAAAGGGACAGGATACGAAAGTCTACGCGGAGCTCGTGCGCATCACCGGGTATCTTTCCGTGACCGGGCTCCCGCAGAACGGGTTCCTGGAAATCGACGGGGAAACCCACCGGGAAAACCGGATTGAGCTGGCGACCGGCCTTACGACGGTTCGAATCCGCGCCTTTGGGTACGTCGAACGCTCCGAGACGGTCCTGATCCGCGCGCGCGAGGAAACGCGGCTCGACGCCGCGTTGGAACAAGCCGCGTTCGCGGTCTCCGACCTCAGGCCGACCCGACAGCGCTTTAATCCGGCGAACCCCGCGGGACTCGGCGCGACGGAGATCCGCTTTGAGGCGACCGCGCCCGGCATGGCGACAGTCGCCATAGTCGATTCGGAGGGACAAACCGTCGCGAAGATCGACGCAGGCCCGTTTGATACCTGGGAACAGGCGGTTCGTTGGGACGGCCGACGCGCCGACGGGCAAATCGCGCCCGACGGAAAATACTCGATTCGCCTCGTGGCCCGAGCGGAAGGGAACGGCGACACCGCGCCTATCGCCCTAGATTCCGCAGTCATCGTCGATGGGTCCATTTTCTATCCCCTTACCGGATCGCGATACGGGCTCAGCGCGATTGGGCCGGTAATCTCCGCGACGCCCATGCCCGCAGGCGGCGTGCGCGCGATCGCCGACATCCGCTTTGAGGCTAACGCGCTTTCGTACGGCATTTCCATTACCGGCGGTTTTACCGATGCGCTCGAGGCGGGCGCCGAGATAGGGCTCGCGAGATCCCCATCGGGCGTCACCATTCCCTTCCTTTCCGCCGGCTGCAAGGCCGCGCTCCGCATGAACCGGACATCGCTCGCGCTTACCGCACGCTACTCGGCAAGCATCGAGCCGACCTCCGCAGCGAGCGAGGGGCAGAGGGGACTCGGAATCGGAGTCGCGGCCGAATGGCTTTCGGGTCCGTTCGCGCTCGGGGCGGGCGCGGAGTTCCGCTATGGCGACGGGCAAGGGCTCTTCGTCGCCCCGTACGCGAGCGCCCAGGCGGGAGTCTCCGCGCGGGCGACGCTCGGAGTCGCGTGTCTGGGATTGTATGCCGCAATGGACGCGAGAAACCTCGCGGGCGGGATTCCCGACGGCCCGACGGCCTCGGTCGGCGCCGCTTTCCAGGCGCTGATCCCGGGGACCAGCATCCTCGCCTCCGCGCGCGGCGGCTTTGAGCACGGAACGCCATATGGCTTCCGTCCTAGCGTCGGCGGCGGTTTCGGGGTGCTCTTCTAGCCGTCGCGACGCGCCAAAGCCTTGATGCTCCGCTCGTTTTTGCGATATTATGACGATCGTGCATTATCCCCAAGTCCTTATGTTAAACAGGAGATATCCATGAAATTGTCAGCATTGCAGACCGCGCGCTACGCGTACGCGCCGAAACTCCCCGCCATCCTCACCGCGAAACTCGACACCATCGCGATCGAGACCGGCAAGCCCACCCAGTCAGTGGCCAATCAGGCCGAACTGAAGGCTATTTTCAAGAACACCTACGGAAAGCCCCTCGTCACCTTCGTCAAGGGCAAGAACAAGAACACCGGCAAGGTTCTCCGCGTCGGCGTGATCCTCTCCGGCGGCCAGGCCCCCGGCGGGCACAACGTCATCGCCGGCATCTACGACGGCCTCAAGAAGGGAAACAAGGACTCCAAGCTGTTCGGTTTCCTCGGCGGCCCCTCCGGACTCGTTGACGCGCAATACGTCGAGATCAAGGACAAGTTCATGGACGAATACCGCAACACCGGCGGATTCGACATCATCGGCTCCGGCCGCACCAAGATCGAGACCCCGGACCAGATCGCCGCGTCCATGGCGGTCGCCAAGAAGATGAAGCTCGACGCCATCGTCATCATCGGCGGCGACGACTCCAACACGAACGCCGCGCTCCTCGCCGAGCACTTCGTATCGGCGGGCATGTCCACCCAGGTCATCGGCGTCCCGAAGACCATCGACGGCGACCTCAAGAACGACATGATCGAGACCTCATTCGGCTTCGACACCGCCTGCAAAACCTACTCCGAGCTCATCGGGAACATCGAGCGCGACGCGAACAGCGCCAAGAAATACTGGCACTTCATCAAGCTGATGGGCCGCTCCGCGAGCCA